>JAFZSS010000052.1 GCA_017619255.1 Muribaculaceae bacterium | reverse complement strand
TAGGACACCTTGGGCGGGATGCCCGGGTCTATGAGGTTCTTGCTGGTCACACCGCTTACCATGGTATTGAGGTTGGCGTCGGTCGTCTGGTAGTTGAGGCTGTCCACCGTGAACTCGACGCCAGAGTCCAGTGACACAATGTCGTTAAAGACACCGTAGGCGTCGACCCATTCGTCCAGACCATTGTATTTTGAAGCCATGCCATCGGGAACATAGATGTTGGCAGACCTATCGTCGGTGAAAAAGGCTAAACCATAGAACGCATTATTGCCGATGGCTGGTGCATTGCCGTCAACAGCGATGGTGATATCCTCAAGATACACACAGTAGTAAAAGGCTTGCCTGCCAATCGATTTGATGGTGGATGGCAAGTAAATCGATTTCAAGTTTTGACAAGAATAGAACGTGTATTCAGGAATAGTATCCAGACCCTCGTCAATAACTACACGTTCTACTTGGGAGGAGCCAAACGTCTCGTAACCCATGTTACGCAGGCTCTTCGGCAAGTAAACTGATATAACGGGAGAATATTCGAAGGCCAATTCTTCGATAGTACTGGTGGTATTCAGCACCGAGTAGTGTTTGTCGGGCCGACCACCGGGGTACTGTATGAGCCTTGTCCCGTCTCTAGTGTATAATACACCATCATCATCTATGAAGTTAGGATTGTTATCATCGACCTGAATTCTCGTCATATTGGTACACCGGCCGAAAGGAGCGACACCAATAGTAGTGACATTGGCCGGAATAAAGAAGGATGGCAGGTTTTCACAACCCTCGAAAGCGGAGTTGCCGATGTTTGTGATGCTGTTGGACAGGGAAACGGATTGAAGGTTGCTGCATCCCGAGAAAGCAACGCTCTCGATAGACGTCACACCCTCGGGGATGGTAACATTCAAAAGATTGTCGCAGGAGCCGAAAGCCGCTGGTCCGATAACCTTCACTCCATTGGGGATGGTATAGTTCTGACTGTACAGGTTGGGATAGGCAATCAAGGTGTCGCAAGAAATGTCCATCAGGCATCTGTCCACCGCCGTGTAATGCTGGTTTGCCTGAGCCACTCCGAAATAGTACAAGCCAGTACATCCGCTGAACACTCCTTGGCCGACGAAGGACACTTTGCCGGGAATAGTCACACCAGACAGCAAACTGCAGTTAGCCAGGGCATAGGGTTGAAGTGTCTCCAAGTCATCGGGCAGAATGAGACTTCCCAGCTTCCTGCATTCGTAAAATGCATAGGGTCCAATTACCTTGATGGTTGATGGCCATGTGAGGGTGTGCAATGAACTGCAGTAGGTGAAGCACTGTCGGGGAATGGCAGTGACTTCTCCGTTGATTCGGATTACTTCCAAGGCGGCGCAACTCATGAAGCAGAATTCTCCCAATTCTGTCACACTGCTGGGAATCTCAATCGATGTCAGGCTTGAGCAGTCGGCAAAAGCGGCATAATCGAGCATGGTGACTGTGTTGGGAAGGATGGCCTCGGTCAGTCCATTGCTTTTATAGAAAGCATATCGACCTACGGCAGTCACGGTATAGGTAGCGCCGTTGTGCGTGACTGTGGAGGGCACATTCACGGTGCCGCTATAGCTGTTATAGTTTTTGTCCTTATAGGTGACCTCGGCAGTGTTGGGTCCCGTGATTCTATAGTAAATGTTGTTGTAGGCAAAGTCATAATCCCTGCTGACGATGTTAGAGAAGTTCTTCCATACATCGGCCTCTTTATAGTTGTTCAGCGCTGTCGAGGGAACTGTGAGCGTTGCGTTGGAGTAGCAGTTTGAGGGGAAGCAGCTGCTATCAACGCACATGGGCGGCGTGGTTGCTCGGCAGTTGATGCTCGTCAGTTGGTAGCAGTTGACGAAAGCGTTCTGGGCAATCCAGGTGACGCTTGATGGAATAGTGATGCTTGGCAATGACTGGCAATTACCAAAGGTGCAGTAATTGATGGCGGTGATGCCTTCAGGAATGTTTACACTTGTCAAATTAGTGCAATCATAAAAGGCATAAGAGCCAATCGCGTTGATAGTGCTCGGAAGAACGACGCTGGACAAGTAATGTCCATAGTAAAATGCGTCAGATGCAACCGATGTCACTGTGTAGGTGTTGCCATTGTTGGTGACTGTTTGAGGAATGACGATATCGCCGCTGTAACACTCATAAGCTTGTGAAACATTACTTACTGCCGCTTGGTTATTGCCCAGATCATCATAGAAGATAGCATCTTGGGCAAAATCAAAGTCCACCTCCTCAATATTGTTGAAATTTCCCCAACAATAATCGTCTGAGATGGATTGATAGGCAGTCTGTTTACCCTTTGGTACAATGAGCGTCGCATAGGTATATGTTGTAGTGCTGAAGTTATTGGTCGCCCACTGATCAGGGTTGGGTCTCAGGCAGATGACCGTCTTCAAGAAGGTACAACCTTCAAACACGTTATTGTAAATTGTGCCTACCGATGCCGGAATAGTGATATTTGTCAAGCCGCTACATCCCTTGAACGCATTGTTCATGAGGTAGTAAACCGAGTTGGGGATGACCACACGCTTCAGGTTTGTGCAGTTCTGGAATGCCGATGGGCCGATGGTACTCACATTATAGGTCGTGCCATTATAAGTCACCGTGGCGGGAATGTTCACCGTGCCTGAGTAACTGTTGTAGTTGGTGTTTTTATAAGTTACATGGGCATTGGAACCATTGATGTTGTAGTAGATGCCGTCCTTGACAAAGTCGTAGGCCGACGCACTGAGCGCGCACATCATGCAGATGAGGATTGTCAATGCTTTGATAGGGTTAGGTTTTGGATTTCTCATAATTGTAATAGGATTATTTTGTGAATATTTCTTTTTCTTTCGCAAAAAAAGCTATTTTTGATGGATTGTGCAAGAATTTGTGTGATTATTTACGATTCATGCAGGATTCGTTTCATTAAATTAAATGAATCTTTTGTTTTGAGCGATTTTTTGAAATGAGTTGCCTTGGCGTTGACTATAGACCAATATGATGGCTTCAATCTAAATGGTGGCGAGATGGCTGCAATCGGGATGGTTTTGCAATGAAAAAAGAAGAATTATTGCGAGATAAAAAGATTTTTTTGAAAAATTATTATAAATTGTCACTTTATTAAGATAATTGTTGTATCTTTGCCTGCGGTAAGTGCGTCGTTCTGCACTTCGCTATTATTGCACTTTGTAAATGAACGCGTTATTTTTATTTCTATAGCATAATCTAATAACTAATAATACTTGATGTTATGGCAAACAAACTTGATTCACTTGACTACAAGATTTTAAAAATGCTGTCCCTCAATGCGCGCAAGCCTTATCTGGAAATTGCTCGTGCATGCAATGTGTCGGGAGCGGCGATTCACCAACGCATCCAGAAGCTTTACAACATGGGTGTTATCAACGGGTCCATATCCTTGATTAACCCGGCTTCGGTGGGTTATCAGACCTGTGCCTATATTGGCTTCTTCCTGAATGACCCGTCAAAATTTGACGAGGTCGTGGCACGCCTCAAGACGGTGCCCGAGGTGGTAGAGTGCTATTTCACGACGGGTAAGTATGACATGTTTGTCAAACTCTATGCCCAGAACAATGACCACCTGCTGCAGGTGATCCATGACAAGTTCTTAAAGATGGGCTTGGGTCGCAGCGAGACATTAATCACTTTCAAGGAAGTGTTTAAACGCCAGATTCCTATCGATCCTGACGGCGAAGAAACGAAAGCGTAATGTTATCGAGGGGGGCGATGGTCGCTCCCCTTTTTTAAGATGTTTCAGGTAATAGTAACAGGTAAAAAAGATGAAAAACATGATTTCAACAGAATTGACGCCATTGGAGCAGCAATGGCTTGAGTGTGCCCGCCAGATGGGGCATGAGGCAGGCGAGGTACTGAAAAAGCACTTCCGCCGCCGCGAACTCAGCATCGAGGACAAGGGCAGCGCCTATGACATCGTCACCGAGGCCGACAAGGGCAGCGAGCGCATCATCCTCGACACGCTTCATGCCCGTTTCCCCGACCATGCCATCTTGAGCGAGGAGAGCGGTGACGATTATCGTCAGGCACATTGCCAGTGGGTCATCGACCCGCTGGACGGAACGGTGAATTACAGCGCTGGAATCGCTACTTACTGCATCTCCATCGGCCTCAAGGTCGACGGCGAGACCCGCATGGGTTATGTGTATGCTCCGACGCTTGACGAGGAGTTCTGGGCCATCAAGGGCAAGGGCGCCTATGGCCCCTATGGCAGCCTGCAGGTCAAGTCCACCACCGAACTGCAGCGGGCTGTGATTTCCACAGGGTTCCCTTATGACAAAGCCACCAACCCTGACAACAACCTCGACACCGTAGGGCGCATCATGCCCCGCATCCGTGGACTCAGGCGCCTGGGCTCCGCAGCGATGGACCTGTGTTATGTTGCCGCCGGATGGCTCGACGGCTATTGGGAATTGAACCTGAAGGAGTGGGACGCATGTGCCGGAGAACTTATCGCCCAGGAAGCAGGCGCCGTCGTAAAGCGCTATCGTGACAATCACGGCATCTGCATCATGGCCGCATGTCCTGGCATCGCTCCCCAGCTGTCAGAGATGGTAGAGTGAATGACCCGCAATGAAAAAACTGAAAACTAAAAACTGAAAACTGAAAACAATTTATTACCTTTGCGGCCATTGTAAGAAAAAAACAAGAAATTGAATATGGATAAAAAGATTGTTTTAAGCGGAATTCGTCCCACGGGACAACTGCACTTGGGCAACTACCTGGGCGCATTGAGTAACTTCGTAAAGATGCAGAACGAGGGCAAATATGATAGTTACTACTTCATTGCTGACCTGCATGCACTCACGACTAACCCTGATCCTAAGGAGTTACACACCAATGTGCGCCACATCTTGGCGGAATATCTTGCTGCCGGATTGGATCCAGAGAAGTCCACCATCTTTGTGCAGAGCGATGTGCCCGAGGTGAGCGAGATGTATCTGCTGCTGAATATGCATGTGGGCATCGGCGAACTGATGCGTACTGCCGCTTTCAAGGATAAGGCCCGCAAGGCGCTGGGCATCACAGCTCCTACACAGGGTGATGATGACGAGGATGTCGCCAAGGAAATCATCGGCGCCAGCACCAATAAGCGCGTCAATGCCGGTTTGTTGACCTATCCCACGCTGATGGCGGTGGATATCCTCATCCAGCGCGCCGACTTCGTGCCGGTGGGCAAGGATCAGGAGCAGCATTTGGAGTTGACCCGCAGGTTTGCACGCCGTTTCAACTCGTTCTACAAGACCGAATACTTCAAGGAGCCGCAGAACTTCAACTTCGGCAGTGCGCCGGTCAAGGTGCCTGGTCTGGACGGCAGCGGCAAGATGGGCAAGAGCGAGGGCAACTGCATCTATCTTGTGGATGACGAGAAGGTCATCCGCAAGAAGGTGATGCGTGCCGTGACTGATGCCGGTCCCACCGAGCCCAACCAGCCAATGGCAGAGCCGGTACAGAACTTGTTCACTATCCTGAAACTTGTAGGTACTCCTGACAAAGTGCAGTTCTTTACCGATGCCTATAACAACTGTTCCATCCGTTACGGTGACCTCAAAAAGGAGATTGCCGAGGACATCGTGGCAATGACCACGCCCATCCGTGAGCGCATTCTGGACATCGAGAACGATGACGCCTATCTGCACCGCGTTCTGGAGATGGGTGCCGAGCGTGCCCGTGCCCGTGCCGGCAAGACGCTGGCCGATGTGCGCGAAATCATGGGCATCACCAAGTTCTGAATTGAGTTTCTGGTTTCTAGTCCTTAGTTGGCATCCGCCTTCAATTTGAAACTGAGATCTAGAAACTAGGGACTAGCAACTAAGGACCATGAAGGGGTATATCGAGGACGAGGAATTCGGAAAGATACATGTGGAACTGCGCCGGGGTATGACCTCGGTGCGGTTTACTTATCATTCAGATGGAAACCTGTTGATGCGAGCCCCGTTAGGAGTCACGGTGAGTGACTTGAAGCGCATGATCGAGGCCAATCGTGAGCAACTGCGGGAGTTGCCGCGTCCCGAGGCGGTGACTTTCAGCTTCGGGCAGGTCATTGAGTGTTTCCGCTGCCGTGTGATGATTGAGCCTCAGACCAGAATGCCTGGTTACATCCTTAACCATTGGGAGGGCGACACCCTGCATCTGCAGCTCCACGAGACTGCCAACTTTGCCGATGAAGCGGTCAAACGCACGATTTCTAATGTCATCGGCCGCGCGATGGAGGTACAGGCTCATATGGCACTATTGCCGTTTGCCCGTCAGGTTGCTGACAGCTTGGAGTTGAAGCCCGCAGGCTTTGAGGTGGGGCGCGGCATGCGTAAACTGGGGCATTGCACGACAAAAAAGGTCATACAACTCTCCCGTAATCTCATGTTCCTGCCCGAGGAACTGGTGCGCTATGTCATCTGTCATGAATTGGCCCACCTCACTTATATGAATCACTCTCCCCGGTTCCATGCTCTGTGTGACCAATACACTGGGAACAAAGAAAAGGAACTGGAACGCCAACTGCGCCAGTTCCGTTTCCCTATCCTGAAATAGTAGTCTTTTTAAATAGCCGCTATAGTTACTATAATCTCTCGGTGTCAGTGAATGGTGACTTGGGTGGCGCCGAAGCCGTACTCGCGGAAGCTGGCGTCCTGGGCGGTGCAGCGAGGATAGCGGCGCTTGAGCTCGCTCAGCAGGTGCTGGCGCAGCTTGCCTTCTCCCTTGCCGTGGATGAAGACGATGCGCTGGCCGTGCTTGTTGATGTTGGCGTCCATCACCTCGCGGAACTTGTCCATCTGGTACTCGAGGATGGCGCCAGGTGTCATGCCGCTGAGATTGTCCATCAGCGAGGTGATGTGCAGATCCTGCACGATGATGCCGTTGTTGTCCACTTTCTTCTGAATGGCTTTACGCTGTGGACGGTCCATGCGTTTCTTCTCCTTCATGGCGCGCTCCAGTTCTCCGCTATCGATGCGCATCATTCGGGCAGGACGGTCGTTGGTCACGATTTCCACGGCAATGACTGGCTCGTCGAAGTAGGGGTTCTCGTGGAAGCAATGCAGTTTGTAAAACTTGGTCACATCGAGGCGTTGCTCAATAAGCGCGGGATTCTTTAGCTTGAAGCCTTTGCCCTGCTTGAAAGCGATGTACTGCACGGCGATGTGGGTCATATCGTTGAGGTCATCGTGGCCGAATTCCTCGAGTTGTATTTGCACATTAGGCTCGATGATGTCGTGGTAGCGGGTCTTCCACTCGCCGTCACCGTCGCCGCGGGTCATATAGGTGAAATAGAGGAAATAATTGCTGTCGTTGACCAGCGACGCATAGAAGGTAGTGGTATTCAGGTGCTTAATCTCACGCGCTTCGTAGGCCAACACGATGTTCAACACCTCGCCGGTGGGGGTCTCCTCGATGGGGATGACTGGTTCGGGAACAGGTTCGGGTTTGGGAG
>JAFZSS010000051.1 GCA_017619255.1 Muribaculaceae bacterium | reverse complement strand
CCCAGGAACATCTTCATCGCATTGGGCATCAACAGCCAGATGACTCCGAAGGCAATGATGACATTGGGCACATCGAGCCGTTTCTTGCCGAAGGCCAGCAACACAAAACAGGCAATCATGAGCGCCCACATCAGCGTGTTGGCCACAGCGATGAAGGTGTCGCTCTTGGTGCCGCTGAACCACTGCACTACAGCATGGACCAGGAAACGGCCGTTGTAACTTTGATAAGCGTTTACTTGAGAATGCAGGGCGTCGCCGAGACTGTTCACGCGTTGCTCATGCAGGATATTAAGAGACCCGTCGGGCAGCTCAATCAGTTCCATGATGGTGCTGAAGCCGTAGTCATCGATGTCGCGCGTGAACCACTGGTCCTGCATGAAGTACAGGACCGACGCGACGATGACAAACGCAGCCAAAAGCCATTTCTTGGAACGCATAGGCGACTCACTTTACTTGATTGCTGCAAATTTCGTCAAAAAAACACACATGACAAAGTGTTGCAGCCAATAATTATAGTGTGTATGGGTTGTGTGCCACTTTTTGGCAAAATTGTTTGCACGGATTGTTGGTTTATTGAATCAAAAGGTCTAATTTTGCCTTTTCGATAACTATAGATAATAATTGAATATGAAAGTAACCAAAATTTCTTTATTGTTGGTGGCATGGCTGGCGCTCTCGTCGATGACGATGAAGGCCTGTGACACCAAAGTCGGTGCGCAACCGGGAACAAAGGCCGATACTGAGCAGCAGGTGGCTACCGCCACGCCGAGTGGCGAGGTTGTGCTGGGTGCGGCCCGCATCAGTGAGTATGCTCCTCTGCTGCAAGGCAAGCGTGTGGCGCTGTTGAGTAACCAGACGGGTATGGTGGGTGACAAGCACACCCTGGATCTGATGCTGGAAAACGGCGTGAATGTGGTGACGATTTTCTCACCAGAGCACGGATTCCGTGGCACCGCCGATGCTGGCGAGCATGTGTCAAGCAGCGTGGATGAGAAAACGGGCATCCCCATCGCGTCGCTCTATGACGGCAAGACACCCATGCCCAGTAAGCAGGTGATGGACAGCATCGATGTCATCGTCACCGACATCCAGGATGTGGGTCTCAGGTTTTACACCTATTATGTGACGATGATTAACCTGATGGACGCCGCCGTGACCTACGACAAGCAGTTCATGGTGCTCGACCGTCCTAACCCTAACGGCATGTATGTCGATGGTCCTATCCTGGACATGACGCTCAAGTCGGGCGTGGGACGCCTGCCCATCCCCACCGTGCACGGCATGACGCTGGGCGAGTTGGCTCAGATGGCTAACGGTGAGGGCTGGCTCAAGGACGGCAAGAAATGTGACCTGACGGTCATCCCTTGCGAGAACTACACCCATCAGACGCGCTACGAGTTGCCCATCGCACCGAGTCCCAATCTGCCCAATATGCTTGCCATCTACCTCTATCCCTCGATGTGCTATTTCGAGGGCACGACGGTGAGCTTGGGGCGTGGCACCGACTGGCCTTTCCAGGTCTATGGCCACCCCGATATGACGGGCTATGAGTTTGAATTCACGCCGACGAGCCGTTTCGGTGCCAAGACGCCTCCGCAGATGGACAAGCTGTGCCATGGTGTGGACCTGCACAACCTGGATGCCGAGACGGTGATTGCCAAGGGCATCAACCTGGAATATGTCATTGACGCTTACCGCAACCTGACTCAAGGCGGCCACCAGTTCTACCTGAAGAGCAACTTCTTTGACCTGCTGATGGGCACGACTAAGGTGCGCCAACTCATCGCCGAGGGCAAGAGCGCCGACGAAATCAAGGCCACCTGGAAAGACGATGTCGCCCTGTTCAAGGCCCAGCGTAAGCCTTACCTCCTCTACGAGGAGTAGTTTCTAGTCCCTAGTCCCTAGTTTCTAGATTATCTAGAATATCTAGAGCATCTAGAAAAGTCACTCCTAATTTCTAACTCCTAATTTCTAACTAAAATAATATGACTCCTTGGATTGTACTTGCCACGATAGTTGGCTACTTCATTCTCCTGTTTATCATCTCGTGGGCAGCGTCGCGCAAGAGCGATACCGCCACCGCCCTGAGCGGCGGTCGTCAGGCCCCGTGGTTCATCGTTGCCATCGCCATGCTGGGCGCACCCATCTCGGGTGTGACCTTCATCTCGGTGCCGGGCTATGTGGTCGGCTCGAGCTACAGCTATATGCAGATGGTGCTCGGCTTTGCCGTGGGCTATTTCGTCATCGCTTATGTGCTGCTGCCGTTGTTTTATAAGCGCAACCTGGTTTCCATATACGGCTACTTGGAGCAGCGTTTCGGTGCCAGTACCCACAAGAGCGGCGCGTGGTTCTTCTTTATCAGCAAGATGCTGGGGGCCGCCGTGCGTTTCCTCGTGGTCTGCGTAACTTTGCAGATGCTGGTGTTCGGCCCACTTCACATCCCCTTTGTCTTTAATGTCATCGTCACCATTGCCCTCATCTTCCTCTACACCTTGCAGGGCGGTGTGAAAACCGTCATCTGGACCGACACGCTGAAGAGTTTCTGCCTCATCCTGTCGGTAGTGCTGTGCATCGTGTTCATCGCACGCGCGCTGGGTTATGGCGCCGGTGATATGGTCAAGGCCATTGCCGCCGATGACTCGTCACGCATCTTCTTCTTTGACAATCCCAAGGAGGGCACCTACTTCTGGAAACAGTTCATCGCCGGTATTTTCATGGTGATTGCTACCACAGGTCTTGATCAGGACCTGATGCAGCGCACGCTTGCGAGCAAGAATGTCGCTGAGTCCAAGAAGGGCCTTATCGTGAGCGGTATCACCCAGATCTTTGTCGTGGGTCTCTTCCTCGTTTTGGGTACCTTGCTGGTGATGTACACCAAGCATGCCGGCATCGAGATGCCCGAGAAGAATGACGCCCTCTTCGGCTTGGTGGCCCAAGACAGTTCCATGCCCATTATCATGCTCATCCTGTTTGTGTTGGGTTTGATTGCCGCTGGCTATTCCGCTGCTGGCTCGGCATTGACCGCGTTGACCACCTCGTTCACCGTTGACATCCTCGAGAGCGACAAGAAGCAGGAGGAAGCCCAGTTGGCGCGTACACGCCGTCTGGTTCACATCGGCATGGCAGTGGTCATGGGTCTGATTATCCTCGTGTTCTACGCGCTGAACAACGACAGCGCCATCAAGATGGTTTATACCCTTGCCAGCTACACCTACGGTCCCATCCTGGGACTGTT
>JAFZSS010000050.1 GCA_017619255.1 Muribaculaceae bacterium | reverse complement strand
GCATCGGCTCAGATGAGCCTTGTGAAGGACCTCGCCAAGAAGGCTGCATCAAACAATCCGATGGAGCTGGTCGAAGTGCTTCAGAACATTGAGCCCGCTCTCACCAACCCTGAGAGCGCTGGTGATGTGCTCACTTGGTACACCGCTGGTAAAGCAGCCTTTACTCTCTATGACGAGATGTACAAGGCATCGCTTCTTCAACCAGATGCCGCTGATCCTGAGATGATGGGTGCTGCACTGATGTCTGGTTATGAGTATTTCATTAAGGCCTTGCCTTTGGACAGCGTTCCCGAGTTGAATAAGGATGGATCTTTCAAACTCAATAAGGATGGCAGCAAGAAGGTGAAAACTAAATTTAGCAAAGAGATTCTTGGCAACTTGACAGGACATATCAATGACATTGCACGAGTAGGTAATGCCTGCATGGATAGTGAAAAATGGGATCTTGCAGCTGCTGCCTACGGCTATTTCGCTGACATGGCTAATTCATCATATGCACAGAGCAGTGGTCTTGTTTATCCTGACAGCACTATTTCGGAAATCCGCTTCTTGCAAGGTTATTCCCAGTACAACAACAAGGATTTTGCCGGTGCCTATGAGAACTGTTCCAAGGCATTCAAGATGGGCTACAACAGGAACAACATCTCGGGCTATATGACTTCAGCATTGGCTAATCTTGTACAGGATATGCTCGACAACAAGGAGTATAGCAAAGCTATGAACTTTATTGATAACGCCATTAGCAGCGATCCTAATAATGCTATTTTGTATGACATTAAAGGCTTTACCGCTGAATTGCAAGAGGGTGTTGATGCTGCAATTCCTTATTATCAGAAGGCTATTTCAGTAGATCCAACATACGCAAATGGTTATTCAGATGCCGCTAGGTGCCTGGTTTTGAAAGCTAAGGAGATTGAAGATAATAATCCTAACTTGACCAATAATCAATTGTTGCCTCTGGTTCAGCCTCTGTATGATCAAGCAATTCCTCTTTTAGAGAAGGCTCTTGAACTGAATCCCGATGTTCCTAATGCACAGACCTTGCTCGATAACATTCGTTATTGGCTGGTTGAAGTGATGCATCTGAAACAGTACGAGCCTAAAAACTAACTTACGATTAGTTACAGCAATAAAGCGAGCGGTGGAGAGGCTTCCACCGCTCGCTTCTTTTCCTTGATTGCCTCATTGCTGTTGTATGTGACAAGAAAAATGAGTAATTTTGCGGGCGAAAAAGTGAAGGAGATACAGATTATGCTGAAAAAGGTAACCATCATATTTGCCGCTACTTTATTACTGGCTATCAATGCTGATGCACAACATTCACTTGTTGATCAAGCAAAGAAGGACATCAGTGGCTTGACAATGACTGTGGACAGTTATAATAAGGCTTTCAATAAGTTCAAGCCAGCATTAACCAATGATGAGACGCGCAACCGTGCCGAGACTTGGGCGCTTGCCAACCGCATCATGATTGAACTCTATGACAAGTATATGGACAATAAGCGTGTGGGCAAGAATGTGGATGCCAAAGCGATGGGACACACGCTGATTGACGCTTATGATTACAGCATCAACGCATTGAAGTTGGACACGATACATGTTCTGGACAATAAGGGCAATCAAGTCATAGATAAGAAAACTAAACGCCCCCAGGTGAAAACCAAATTCAGTAAGGAGGTCGTTAATCGTCTGGTCGAGCATCACGACGGTTATCGCTTGGCAGGTAGCGAGTTGTATAATATCAAAGACTGGGACGGTGCTTATAAGGCATGGGAGTATTATTGCCTGATGGCGGCTCGCACCGATGACCCGCGATGGATTAAGCCAGACAGCACACTGGCCGAGGTGCGCTACTATCAAGGCATTGCGGCATGGCAGAGAGGTGACACCATCGATGCCGTTCGTTTATTCAGCATGGCACGCCACATGGGTGATGACCGTAAAGAGGCCTATGACTATGCTCTGATTTGTCTGAGCGACATGGGAAATGAAGCAGAAGTGGTCCGGTTGGCATGGGAGGCATTCAACAAGTTTGGCACTAGCGACCCTCAATACATACGCATCTTGATTAACGACTTCATTATTCGTGAAGATTACTCGGGTGCCAATGACTTGATTGACGAAGCGATGGAGGTCAATCCTGATGATGACGAGCTGCTCAACCTCAAGGGACTGGTGGTTGAGAGCAAGGAGAATATCTACGAGGCTTTCCCGTATTATCAACGCTGCATCGAGCTTAACGACAGCAATGCAAGCGGCTTGTTCAATGTGGGCAGGTATTTCTACAACAAGGCAATGGAAACCCGGTTGAACAGCCGTCTTTACGGGAAAAAACTGTCCGATCTGGTCAACCCTATCTACCGCGAGGCTCTGCCTTATCTGGAAAGGTCTTATGCTATTAACCCGCACAACGAGGATTTGAGAAACGCCCTTCGAGATATCTATTACAAGCTGGGTGAAGCCGATAAACTGCAAGAGATAGAGTCTGGCCAGTAGTAAACTCTGCCATCCTCATAACAAACTAAGAACTTGGACAGCTCTTTAATCAAGGGTTGTCCAAGTTCTTTATTCGTCTTGTGTGGACGGCTTACGCCTTACGGACGATGCCGCGTGCACTTCCTTTCACGAAATTGAGAATAGCGTCCCTCTCAGGGCTTTCAGGCAGTTTGGCCACTTCGGTGAGTGACTGGGTGATGTTCATGCCCGAGTCATAGATGGTGCGGTATACATCGGCTATGGCATCAATCTGCTCGCTTGTAAAACCGCGGCGATGCAGGCCCACCTTGTTCACGCCCTCGTAACTGATGGGATATCGTGCTGCCATGCAGTAGGGCGGGATGTCCTTGTTGACCAGCGCTCCGCCTTGAATCATCACATGACAACCGATGTGAGTGAACTGATGAACCAATGCGCCGCCTCCGATGATAGCCCAATCGTCGGCAACAACCTCTCCGGCCAGCTGGGCTGCGTTGGACATGATGACATGATTGCCCACGACGCAGTCATGTGCCACATGACAGTAGGCCATGATCAGGCAGTTGTTGCCAACCACGGTCTTTCCTTTAGAAGCCGTACCGCGGTGGATGGTGACAAATTCGCGGATGACGGTGTTGTCACCAATGATGGCTAGAGTGTCCTCGCCCTGGAACTTCAGATCCTGGGGGATGTCGCCCACCACGGCGTTGGCGTGGATGTGGCAGTTCTTGCCGATGCGCGCGCCATTGCGCACAACAGCTCCGCTGTCAATAATCGTGCCGTCACCAATCTCCACATTGGCGTCGATGGTCACAAAAGGACCGATTTTCACATTCTCTCCAATTTTAGCGTCGGGGTGAACGACGGCATACTGATGAATATCCATGATTATAATCTTAGATTGTTTTATTCAATTATTTGGGATTCTTGACGATTTGCGCCATGAATTCTGCTTCGGTAACGATTTTCTCGCCCACAAAGGCATAACCCTTCATCACAGCGGTGCCGCGGCGAATGGGCGTCATGAGCGACAGGTGGAAAATGAGGGTGTCGCCGGGAACCACCTTGCTGCGGAATTTGACATTGTCAATTTTCAGGAAGTAGGTCGAGTAGTTCTCGGGGTCGTCAACACTACTTAACACGAGAATGCCGCCCACTTGTGCCATTGCCTCGACCTGAAGAACGCCGGGCATGATAGGCTCATGTGGGAAATGTCCCTGGAAGAAGGGCTCGTTGGCTGTCACATTCTTGATGCCCACGATGTGCTTCTTGCCCTTCTCGATGATTTTATCGACAAGGAGCATGGGGTAACGATGGGGCAACATCTGGCGTAT
>JAFZSS010000049.1 GCA_017619255.1 Muribaculaceae bacterium | reverse complement strand
GGGGTCAAACGAGCCCTCATCGCTGTAGCCCAGGATGGGGTTGGTGCGGTCGTCGCCCGAAACAATGACGAAACCGCCATTGTCGCCTACATTGAAAATGTAGTAGCAGGCGTTGTCGGCTGATGCCGACTGCATGCGTGGAGCCGATGCCATGAATCGGAGCGACTTGGTGGCACCCTGTTTCTGCTGAATGAAGGCAAGCGCTTCACTCTTTGCCTGGTCTTGGGTTACATGAGCCGCCGATGCAACGAGCGACACTTGCAGGGCCATGGCCAGCAAAAAAATCAGTTTTTTAGTCATAGTTAATTAATTTAGAATGAATTAATGTGTGTTTAATTGGTTTTGGTTAAACAGAATAATCGGTTTAAGTACGGCAAATATACTATATTTATGCAATATACACAAGTGTAAAAAGTGCTTTTCATTAGTTTTAACAAATGGGGGCTTAAAGCCATTAGCCGCTAGCTAATAGCATCCAGCATCTAGCCTCACTCCTGTAGGGACAGCGCCTGCTGTGTCCGAGACCTCTGAGTTCTCCGAGACCTCCGAGATCTGATAACTGACAACTAACAGAGAGGAGCGCCTCAATGGGAGTTGCCCCTCTCTGGGTATTAGTGTATTAGCAGCTAATTGCTAGCGGCTAATTGCTTACATTTTACTTCAGCACCTTGCTGGTCGAAGTGGAGCCGTCGGTGTAGCGAGTAACAATGATGTTCACGCCACTGAACGGTTCGTCGCTTTCGATACCAGCCAGGTTGTAGTACTTCACGCCAGCCACTTGCTTCTCACCCTTGACATCGAGAATGCCAGTGATAATATTGTCGGTGACAGTTACTTTAACCTTTGATTCAGCAATGTAGTATTTGCCGTCGGCGCTGGTCAATTTGCTGGTTGCTTTCTTGGTGAAGTAAGCGCGCACAATGAAGTCCACATCAAATGATTCGCCTGTGCCCAGTTTCTTGGCACCGAACTGAACTGTAGCATCGGTAGATCCGGCATACCCTTCGATGTCGCTAACACCAACAATTACATTCTCGTTCTTGTCAGGTTCGTCAATCGTCTGGTACAGGTAGTCGCCATTAATGCGGCCTTGGTAACCATCTTTAACCTCACCGAGCCACTTGGTGTCGGCCAGACGCCATGCACGCACCTTGTAGATCTCGTAACCATCGGGAATGTTCACCTCGAGGGTCAGTGGGATGAAATAGTAACAGCAAGTTGCTGTATCTGTACCGTTCACGAGATTTGTTCCAGTTGCAAAGTACTTGGGTTTGAATGTATAACTGCTACCTACAACAGAGCCTGGCATGATTGTAATCTTACCGCTGGCAGTGCTCTGCAGCGGAGCTCCGTAAGTGTTATAGTCGTCACGACCAGTGAAGGTCTCAATAACAGGAGCATAGGTGTAGAGGTCGGGAGTCTCGTCAGGAACATTGTCCTCAAAGTATGCTTTTCCTGTCTCGCCCTGAGCTACATACACATCCTCGCCAATGAAGGTGTCACCATTCATATAAACGGTGTAGTAGGCACCTTGGTTACTTGCCTGACCGTTTGGAGAGATATCCAACTCATTTCCGGTTTCGGAGTCATAACCATCAAGGATGGCATACTGCGATTGAGTGTAGTCGGATGCATCCCAGCGGTAAGCACCGTAACGCAGAATCTCGGTCTTGGAGCTATGCTCCACATCGATATCAAAGGCTGTCTTTTCAAGACCTACAGCATGTGCAATATCGCCATCAACATCATCCTGTGTGAATGTGCCGGCAATAGTCGACATCTCGGTCTTATACACCTTAACAGTGATTTGGTTACTGTGGAAGTTTTCGGTATCGGTTGGAGTTCCGTCAACAACCATCATGTACTTGTAAAGGTCGGCATGGCCATTGTTTTTGACATCAGCCTTGAAGTTATCGTAGATGGCGGGGAACACCTTGTAACCTTTATCGTTGGTGGTGATTGTAAGAGATGAAGGATTCTGCTGATAACCATACTGATAATCAGATTGAACGCGCTGGTCGTAGGTGTTGGCAAGAGTTGCGGCAGTTGCGCTGGTTACATTAACCTCGGCAACCTTCATCCATTCACCTTCTACCACAGTCTGAGTG
>JAFZSS010000048.1 GCA_017619255.1 Muribaculaceae bacterium | reverse complement strand
TGATCATCATCGGCGGCGGCGCCACAGGCGCCGGCACGGCGAGAGATTGCGCATTGCGTGGGCTCAGCGTGCTGCTCGTCGAGCGCTTCGACTACAGCACCGGCGCCACGGGCCGCAACCACGGCTTGATGCACAGCGGCGCACGCTATGCCGTCACCGACGGAGAGAGCGCCGAGGAGTGCATCCGCGAGAACATGACGCTGCGCCGCATCGCGCGTCACTGCGTCGAGGAGACCGACGGACTGTTCATCACCCTGCCCGAAGACGACCTGGGCTATCAGAAGACCTTTGTCGATGCTTGCCAGCGCGCCGGCATCCGTGCCGATGTCATTGCTCCCGACGAGGCACGCCACATCGAGCCGTCGGTGAATCCCGACCTCATCGGCGCCGTGCGTGTCCCTGACGCGTCCATCGACCCGTTCCGTCTCACGGTAGCCAACCTGCTTGACGCCCGCATCCACGGTGCCGAGACATTGAACTACCACGAGGTGGAAGGACTCATCGTCAACCAGAACCGCGTCGAGGGCGTGAAGCTGCTCAACCACATCAGCGGCGAGCACATCGAGGTGCGCGGCCGCGTGACGGTCAACGCCGCGGGCATCTGGGGACAGCGCATCGCTCAGTCGGCAGGCGTGAAAATCTCGATGTTCCCCGCCAGGGGCGCCCTGCTCATCTTCGGCCACCGCGTCAACCACATGGTCATCAACCGCTGCCGCAAGCCGGCTAACGCCGACATCCTCGTGCCCGACGACACGGTCTGTGTCATCGGCACCACCAGCGACCGCATCCCCATCGAAACAGTAGATGACATGCGCGTCACACGCGAGGAGGTGGACATCCTGCTCAAGGAGGGCGTGAAGATTGCCCCGTCACTGGCCACGACACGCGTCATCCGCGCCTATGCCGGCGTGAGGCCCCTCGTCGCCAGCGACGACGACCCCAGCGGCCGCAGCATCAGCCGCGGCATCGTCTGCCTGGACCACGCCAAGCGCGACGGCCTGGAGGGCTTCATCACCATCACTGGCGGCAAGATGATGACCTACCGCCTCATGGGCGAGGTAGCCACTAACGCCGTATGCGCCAAGCTGGGCAACAACGCGCCCTGCGTCACTGCCACCCAGCCGCTGCCCGGTTCGGAAGAAGGTGCGCCCGACCAGAAAGACGACACCAAGCGCTACAGCTTCGGACAACGCGCCGCCATCGGACGACACGGCTCCCTCGCGGCACGCATCGAGAAAGAGAACGACATCGACAACGCCCTGGTGTGCGAGTGTGAAGGCGTCACCGTGGGCGAAATTAAATATGCAGTGCATCAATTACATGTGCACAACCTGGTGAACCTGCGCCGACGCACGCGCATGGGCATGGGCACCTGCCAAGGCAAGCTCTGCTCCTGCCGCGCGGCATCGCGGATGGGCGAGATGAACCATGATGTGAAGCGTGCACAGGAAGACCTGGCCGACTTCCTCGAGGAGCGCTGGAAGGGCATGAGGCCTGTGGCTTGGGGCGACACCCTGCGCGAGGCTCAGCTCACAGCAGCCATCTACGAGGGACTGTGCGGACTGGACAAGGCTGTGAACATGGAAGGAAAGGAGGAAGTGCAATGAGAATGGACACCGTCATCATGGGTGGAGGACTGAGCGGACTCACCTGCGGCATCGCGCTCGCCAAGCGCGGACAACGCGTCACCATCGTCGCCGGCGGACAGAGCACACTGCTCTTTAACGGCGGATCGATGGAACTGCTGGGCGGCATCGACGGCAACGCGGTCGCAGCACCGCTCGAAGCCATCGCCACATTGCCCCAGGAGCACCCTTACAGCAAAATCGGCACCGACAACATTGCCAAGTTGGCCGAGGAAGCACAACAGCTGCTCGCCGACACGGGCATCGTCATGAACGGAAACGCTGCCGCTAACCACTGGCGCATCACACCCATGGGCATCGCCAAACCCGCATGGCTCACGCTGAACAGCCACCTGCGCATCGACGACCTCAACAACTTGCCAGCCAAACGGTTGGCGCTGATGTGCATCCGCGGCTACCTGGACCAGCCCAACGCCATGTTGGCACAGGGACTGAAGAACATGGGCTTTGAGGTGGACATCACCGAATTCACTACCAGTGACATCACGGCCCTGCGCCGCAGCCCAAGCGAAATGCGCGCCACCAGCCTGGCCAAGCACCTGGGTGGCACCAGCGCCATGCGACGAATCGCCGATCAAATCAACGCGCTGGCAGGCAATGCAGACATCGTGCTGCTGCCCAGCGTGTTCGGCGACGACAGCAACTTCGAGGCCCTGCAATCGATGGTGGACAAGCCCCTGCGCCTCGTCGCCACACTGCCGCCATCGGTAGCCGGCATGAGAATGCAGACCCAGCTGCGCCACTACTTCAACATGCTCGGCGGCAACTACCTGATGGGCGACACCGCCATGTGCGGCACCTTTGACGGCGACAAGTTGACCAGCATCTATACCGCCAAACTCACGGACATGCCTTTACGCGCCAACAATTATGTGCTCGCTACCGGCTCGTTCGTCAGCCGAGGCCTCAGGGCCGACTACGAACGCGTCTACGAGCCGGTGCTCGGCGTGGATGTGAATGCCGACAGCGACCGTGATCAATGGACCCGTTTCGGCGTGCTGCAGCCGCAAGCCTATTCACGCTACGGTGTCGACACCGATGACAGCCTGCGATGCCTCAGGCAAGGCAAGGTCATTGAGAACCTCCATGCCATAGGCTCAGTTCTGAGCGGCCACGACCCCATCAAGATGGGAGACGGCACCGGCGTGTCGATGCTGACGGCACTCGCTGTGGCACACCATATCGCTGACGGCAAGGCATGATATCAAGCTGCGGCGACCAAGGGCTAAAAGCCTAAAGAAAAGATTTAAAACAGAATAGATAACGATTTGATTGATGATTTTTTAGTGGGATATTATGGCTGACAAAATGCAAATATGCAACATCAGCGACAGCAACTTCGAGCAATGTACCAAATGCTCCATCTGCACCACCGTGTGCCCGGTTGCCGCTGTGACGACCGACTATCCCGGCCCCAAGCAGGCCGGCCCCGACGGCGAGCGTTATCGCCTGAAGGACCCCGCATACTTCGATAAAGCGCTCAAACTCTGCTTGAACTGCAAGCGCTGTGAGGTGGCATGCCCCAGCGGCGTGCACATCGCCGACTTGATTCAAATTGCGCGCAAACGCGCCGGAAAAGGGCACCACGCCAGCCTGCGCGACACCATGCTCGCCAACACCGACCTGCTGGGCACCATGGCCAACCTGGTCGCCCCCATCGCCAACGCCACCCTGGGCCTCAAGCCCACTAAGCTGGTGATGGACAGCGTGATGGCTATCGACAAGCACCGCACCTTCCCCGCCTACAGCCGCCAGAAGTTCACCACCTGGTTCAAGCGCCATGCCGCCAAGGAGCAGGACGCCTACCCCAACCATGTGAGCTATTTCCACGGCTGCTATGTCAACTACAATTTCCCCAAGCTGGGACAGGACCTCGTGAAAATCCTGAACGCCGTGGGTTATGGCGTGCACATGCTCGACAAGGAGCAGTGCTGCGGTGTTGCCCTCATTGCCAACGGCCTGTACAAGCAGGCCAAGCGGCAGGCGCGCGTCAATGCCGCCAGCATCCGCAAGTCAGTCAACCTCGAGCACCGCACGGTGCTCACCACGAGCTCGAGCTGCACTTTCAACCTGCGTGATGAGTATCCCGCCGTTCTCGATGTGGACACCAGCGATGTGCGCGACGGAATTACGCTCGCAACAAGATTTATCTACAATCTTGTGGATGAGGAGAAAATCAAATTAATCTTCAAGCAAGACTTTAAACGCCGCATGGCTTATCATACCGCCTGTCACATGCAGCGCATGGGCTGGCAGATCTTCAGCATTGAGTTGCTGCGCATGATACCGGGCCTGGACCTTCAGGTGCTGGATCAGGAGTGCTGCGGTATCTCGGGCACCTATGGTTTCAAGAAGGAGAACTACGAGCGCTCCCAGGCCATCGGCTCCATCCTGTTCAAGAACATTGCCGATGCTCATGTTGAAGCCGTCACCACCGACTGCGAGACCTGCAAATGGCAGATCGAGATGTCAACGGGCCTGCCCGTCGAGAACCCCATCAGCGTCATCGCCGACGCCCTTGATGTGGAGGCCACCCGCCAAGCCAACGGGCTCCAATAATGACCGATCAACAACACATATTTTCATCATAACTAATAACTTAAAACTAAAAACTGAAGAAAATTATGGCAAGTTTTTTAGCTCCCCCGGCCTATAAGCCGGAACAGACTGGCCCCGAGGCCGATGCCAAGTACAAGAGACTGCGTTGGCAAGTCTTTATCGGCATCTTCATCGGCTATGCCGGCTTCTACCTCGTGAGAAAGAATTTCTCCATGGCGATTCCCATGCTCGAACCCTTCGGCTTCACCACGGGTATGCTGGGTACCGCCCTGGCAATGAATGCTGTGGCTTACGGATTCTCGAAATTCGTCATGGCCAGCGTCAGCGACCGCAGCAATGCACGCCGCTTCCTGCCCTTGGGTCTGATTCTGTCGGCCATCGCCATGTTGTTCATGATGGTTCCCATCACCCTGCTCGACCCCATCGGCCACCCCGAGCGCAAGGGTCTTGCCGTCTTCCTGATGGGCGCCTTCAACTTCCTCGTGGGTTGGTTCCAGGG
>JAFZSS010000047.1 GCA_017619255.1 Muribaculaceae bacterium | reverse complement strand
GGGTCGAGAAGAAGACGAGGAAAAACAAAAGGCAACCTGCAAGTCCACCGGTGGCGAACAGCAGGGCGTCAAACCAGCGCGACACGTCATGGCGGCGCCAATCGCGGCTGCTCACGAGCAGCGTTAGCGCCAGCACCAGCAGGGCGACGGTCATCGGGGAGAGGTACCACGGCGTGGGCGGCCTCACGTTGCCCTCGGTGCTCTTGTCGATGGGCACGGTGGTGGCTTTGACCAGCGGCACCGTCTCGCCATCAACGTTAATGGTGGCACCTGCCACAGCATCCATCAGCAGCATGGGGATGAACATCGTGGCGCGTTGGTCGAGGGCGGTGTCCACGTCCCAGCCCAGCACCAGGTCGATGCCGAAGCGTTCCCACGCGTAGTTGCGGCAGTAGTGTGCCAAAATGTCACGATAGGTGACAATGCTGTCTCCCGTCGCGGGATATTGCAGACTCTCGCCCGCCGCCATCTCGATGATGTCGCGGGGGCGGGTAGAGCAGTTGTCGCTCAGGAATTTGTAGCGATAGGTGCGGTTTTCGGGTTGAGCATTGTTCCACAGGAAATCCCTCATTTTGAGGGCTTTGTCTTGCGGCAGATTGAGCTCCTGCTCCACCATGCGGCGTTGTTCCATGCCCATGGTTGCATAGGCACGAGGTACAGGCATGCACATGTCGTCAGTCTGGCCGAGCATGAATCGCCACATGAATGCGGGAGCTTGGAAGTCAAACACTCCGTAGTTGAAGTACAGGTCGGTTGGACCCTGTTGTACCCTGATCTCGCTGTGCCCCCAGATGTTGTGAGGCTCGCTGCCAGGATAGAATGTGACGAGGCTCACGCGCACCGAGTCCTCCTGCTCCTGACTCTCGGCGGGAGAGGGCAGGGGCAGCGCGGGCGTGGCTTCAAGTGTACCTGTTGCACACAAGGCACACAACACTGTCACATAGTATTTCGTCAGCAGCCGTTGCATTCTATATATAAATGTATAAGCAAGAATAATGCCAACCACTCGTGGCATTATATTAATTAATAACGTGTCGTCCTCCTCCGATAGTATATCCCCACCCGAAAACACATTTTCCTCCCCAAGTGGAATAATAGAAAAAGCTATCGTCCGTTGCGAAATTTCGCAACGGACGATAGCGTCAAGATTATTTAGCAATCTGCTTATAAATATTAAAATTTAAATCATCAGGATCACCTATAAACTCTCCTAATGATAATTCATCTATATTTGTCGAGGTCATCTCAAATTTGTTCATTAGTTCAAGATGAAACAAAAAACCTCCTCCGTCGTCTAAACTTCTTTCGATTTCAAATCTAATCCTTTGTTTATTATCATCTAAGAACCATTTACCATAATACACCGTTGAAGAAGCATACTCTATTTTACATGAGTCATTGGCATATAAACAGATAACGGTTCCATCAGTAGATTGCCACGTTCTATTTGCCAAATCAGATTTGTTGAACTTTGAAGAACAACTACAAATGATGAGTGTTATAAAAACTAATGCTGTGATTATTACCTTTTTCTCCATGATAGTAATCTTTATTACTTCATTATCTTGAGTTATTCTGCAAAGCTACAACATTTCTTACAAAAGGTAAAGGTTCATCAAGAATCATCCCTATTTTGTTGGTTGTGCTGTAGGTAGAAAATTTCTTTTTGTTGTTCAATTTCACGTACAAGCACCTCTTTTTCAGGCAGTACTGTGAGGTACTTCGCTGCAAAGAGTTGTTTGCTGTCATGCAGCACGGAATATTGTGCGATGTCCTTACTGGTGTCAGAGCAAAGCAAAAGCCCGATTGAGGGATTATCTCCATCGGTGCGTTTTAAGTCATCAAACATTCGCACATACATATCCATCTGACCCACATCTTGATGAGACACTCTCTTGGTTTTGAGGTCAATCAGCACGTAGCACTTCAAAACAACATTATAGAAGACCAAATCCACAAAGAAATCCCCAGCATCTGTAGCAATATGGTATTGTTCTGCCATGAAAGCAAATCCACGCCCCATTTCAAGCAAGAAATCTTTCAAGTGCCGAATAATAGCTTTTTCAAGTTCAGTCTCGGTAAAAGATGAATTTGAAGGAAGTTGCAGGAACTCAGCCACCACAGGATCTTTGAGAAAACCCTGTGGCTCGTCTTTCAGTGGCTTTGTGAGTTGTAGCATTTCGTTGACAACAGCATCTTTCTTGGGCGATTGTAACAAGCGTTGATAGTATTGTGAACCAACATTTCTAGCCAATGTCCGTACGCTCCAAGATTGAATTGATGCTTCATGAACATACCAGTATCTTGCATCTTCACTTGTAACTGCAAGCAATGTACGATAATGTGACCATTTAAGATTTGGTACACGCGTGTACCAAATATCTAAATCTCTGAAACACAGGTACAACTGACGATAATTTCTTAAATCTCTTGCCGAAAATCCTTTAGCAAATTCCATGGATAGTTCCTCAGCTAGCAGGGTTATGAGTTTGCTGCCATATTCAGCTCTGCGTTCACCATGTTGTTCTTCTTCAACAATTCGTTTGCCGATAAGCCAGTAGGTGTGAACAGCAACAGAATTAACTTTGTCGTAGGCTTTACGCAAGCCATGATCTACAATCTGTTTTACATCGTCGACGAATTGCGAGGGCAAGGTCTGAATTTCTTGAGACTTGGTAGGTTTATTATTCTTTTCTTTTCCATACGGCAAAGTTACAACAATTCTTGCACAAGACAGACGTTTGTAAAAATTTCCCTTTGGTGTGTTTTATAGTTTTTCGATGATTAGAGGTGATGAGCCGTCTTCGAGAGAGTTATGCTCGTCAAGATGAATATGTGTGCCTGACGGGACGGCGGTTTGGGCTAAATTCAGTAGATGATTTGCAAATGAGGTGAGCCCATCCGCATTGGCTTCAATCAGTACTTCTCCATGCTCTGTTGAGACCTTGATTTCTGCGCCATTCTCCCATTTTAGCAAAACTCCTATTTCGGGAGAATAGTCGGGAATGTCCAATGTCTTTTTCATCATCTACAAAGTGAGGTTTTAATGTTTACCAGGAGCCGTAGTTGCTGCGGTCGGCATCGAGGCGAAGGAGGATGAACAACAGGATGGTGAATCCCCACAGCGAGGAGCCGCCGTAACTGAAGAATGGTAGCGGGATGCCTATGACAGGACACAGCCCGATGACCATGCCGATATTAATAGCGAGATGGAAAATCAGGTAGGAGGCGGCACAGTAGGCATACACGCGCGCGAAGGTCGAGTGGTTGCGCTCGGCCAGGGTGATGATGCGCAGGATGAGCGCGAGGTAGAGCAAAAGCACTGCCACGCTTCCGATAAAGCCTTGTTCCTCACCTATGGTGCAATAAATGAAGTCAGTGTGCTGCTCGGGGACATATTTGAGTTTAGTCTGGGTGCCGTTGAGGAAGCCCTTGCCGGTGATGCCGCCGCTGCCGATGGCGATTTTGCTTTGGTTGACATTGTAACCTGCGCCGCGCAGGTCCTCTTCGATGCCTAGGGTGACCTTGATGCGTGTCTGCTGGTGCGGTTCCAGCACCTTGTTGAACGCGAAGCTCACGGTAAACATGAAAATGAGCGATGCTGCGGCAAAGCAGATGGTGATCAACACCTTCTTCAAGTCGTCGTGAAGCATTCCCCACAACAGGTACAACAACGACAGGATGATGACAGGCAGGAAGAATGCGTATCCGTTAACATGAACGCCAGCCAGCGTCAAGCCGACTGCTATGAGGCCGGCTGCCATGTAACCCAGTAGCACATTACGCCCCAGAATCCATGAGCGGCAATAGATGAGCAGCATTGCGACGATGAGCACCATCACCATAATAAAGGCGATGACCATGCCCAACGGGATACTCATGAAAGTGATAGCGGCGAACTTAAGCACCACCACGAAATAAACAACTGCCATCAAAGCGGCAAACAACACAAATCCCGACATGCCCTCACGATAGAGGACGAAGATGAGCGCAGTGTAAACCAGTGCCGAACCTGTTTCCCGCTCCATGATGATACAAATGATGGGTAGCAGAATGATGGCAAAGGCGATGGCATAGTTGCGCCAGCCGTTGAGTTGGAATCCATAAGTGCTGAACAACTTGGCAAGGGCCAAGGCAGTCGCTGTCTTGGCAAACTCGGCAGGCTGAAGGCTCACGGGACCGAAGACCAGCCAAGAGCGCGAGCCCTTGATGTCGGGCGCGATAAAGACGGTAACAATCAGCAGTAAAATCATGAAGCCGTACAGCGGGTAGGCATAGGCTTCATAGATTCGCCTGTCAATCAGTAGCAGCGAGAAACCGATGAGGAACGAGAGCCCCGCCCACATAAACTGCTTACCTGAGAACTCGCTCAAGTCAAACATGCTCGCCTTGTCGTAGTCATAGGTGGCGGCATAGATGCTCACCGCTCCGGCGACGACCATGATGAGGTATAGGACAATCGTGAACCAGTCCACCGATCTCAACAGGTTGGTATTCTCATTGTCATTCCTTGTTTCCATCATTGCTGCTGGTTACGGGTTTCACTGATGACTGCTTATTGTTGTCGGCCTTGTTGCCGGAGGTCGTTTTTTTAGCCTTGGGGTAGGTGACGGTATGGCGGCTTGCCATCGCATGGCCTTGGGCCTGCAAGCCGGGAGAGTTGCCTCGCAGGTACCGTTGAATCATCAGTGCGCCTATAGGCACACCGAAAGTAGCACCGAAGCCGGCATTCTCCACATAAACGCAGACGGCGATTTTGGGATCGTTCATGGGCGCGAAACCCATGAATACCGAGTGGTCCCGGCCATGAGGGTTCTGGGCCGTACCGGTCTTGCCGCATACATCCAGCCCCGGGATGTTGGCATGCGTGCAGGTGCCGCCCAAAACCGCCATGCGCATACCCTCGACAATATAATCGTAATACTGTTTATCGATGTCGGTGTCGTGACGCTCGAGGTTCTGCTTGAGGATGCCGACGCCCTCGATGTTCTTGACCACATGAGGGGTGATGTAGTAGCCGCGGTTGGCGATTGTGGCGCTTAGGTTAGCGATTTGCAATGGTGTGGCGAGGATTTCGCCCTGACCGATAGCATCGCTGATGATGGACTGTCCACTCCACCGATTTTCACCATAGATCTTGTCATAGAACGCCGTGTTGGGGATAAAGCCTCGGCTTTCTCCGGGCATGTCGATGCCCAATTTGTAACCGTAGCCCATCGAGACCATGTGGTTCTTCCATATTTCAAAGGCCTTGCCTGTTGTGCCATACTTGGAGCGTTTGTCCATCATGTATTTGAATCCCCAGCAGAAGTAGGCATTACATGATGTCTGCAATGCCGGCTTGAGAGAGATGGGGGAGCCATGACCGTGGCATCCCACTCGCAAACCCGCATTGACATAGCCGCGGTGACACGGGAAAGCGGTAGTGGGAGTGATGATGCCTTCCTGCAGAAATATGAGACCCTGGCTGGGCTTGAAGGTGGAGCCGGGAGGATAGGCAGCCATGATGGAACGGTCATACAGGGGTTTGAGACGGTTGTTGACCAAGTCGCGGTAGTTTTTACCGCGTTCCTTGCCCATGAGCAACGCCGGGTCATAGCTTGGGCTGGACACCAATGCCAGAATCTCGCCGGTCTTGGGCTCGATGCACACGATGGCTCCGACTTTGCCTTGCATGAGCAGTTCGCCGTAGGCTTGCAGTTCAATATCAATGCTCAGCTTGAGGTTATTGCCGGCCACGGGGGTCACATCATTGGCTCCATCATTGTATCGTCCCTTGATTTTCCCTGTCGCGTCACGGATGAGAATCTCTTTGCCCTTGATGCCGCGTAGCCATTGCTCATAGCTTTTCTCGATACCCAGGTCACCGGTGTAGTCACCAGGTCGGTAATAATCGTCATTCTCGATGTCCTTGGCATTGACTTCACGGATGTCTCCCAGCACATTGGCAGCAACATTGTAATTGTATTGCCTGAGGATGCGTTGCACAACAAAAAAGCCAGGGAAGCGGTATAGCTTCTCCTGGAGGCGTCCATAGTCCTCGGGTGTGAGGTGGTTCATGAATACCTGCTGGGTGAAAGCCGAGTAGTTGCGGTTCTTCCTCATGTCCTCCCAGCGCTGGTTGAACTCCTCGCGGCTGATTTTCAAAGTGTTGCAGAAGTCGATGGTGTCAAATGGCAGTACATCCTTGGGAATCATCATCAAGTCATATTCCGGCGCATTATAGACAACCAGTTTGTCGTTGCGGTCATAGATGAGTCCACGCGAGGGGTAGATGACTTTCTCCATGAAAGCGTTGTTGTCGGCATTGGCCTTGTAGGTGCTGTCAAGCACCTGCAACTGCACTAGCCTCGCGATGTAGATAATCACGATGGCGATGATGAAGCCGCTGATGACAAACTTGCGTTTCTCGAGATTATAATCTTTTCTCACGACGGGTGCTGACTAAACTATCCAATCCGAAAATAATGATAATCGACAGAGCGCTGCTACCAGCGATGCGTGCCAGTGTGAGCATGATGTCATGCAGGGAGAATGCCTGAATAAGGAAAATGAGCGCGCAATAGAATGTAACCAGCGATGCCATGTACTTGAAGTAGTCGCCCACACCCATCGAGTCCACCGACGGGATGGGGATGTTCATGTCGTTCTCGCGCGACACAAACAGGTTGAAGACGGGACGCCTGACAGCTGCCATCAATGTGCAGGCCAGCGCGTTCATCCCCGGCGTGTTGTTGAAGATGTCGATGATGAGTCCCGAGAAGAAGGCAATGGTCAATACCCAACCGCCATGCAGGTTCACGGGCAGTCTGAGAATCAGATAGATGAAGACCACGGGCATGGCGATGTTGAACAACACGATCTTGTTGCACACCAGTTGCAGCACAATCAATGCCAGAAAGAGCACGACAAATTGTATGATGGTCTTGGTCATGGCTGGTCTTCTCCTGTATTCTCTGGTTCAACGGGTTGGACTGGTTGGGCGGGTTGGACAGACTGCACGGGTTCTTTGGCGGGTTCCTCTTTTGCCGGCTTTTTCGTCTTTGTGGACTTGGGTTGTTCTCCGGGGACAACATCAACAATCTCAGGCTTGAGCTCAGGACGGGTCTGGATGTTGGCTGCGGTGTCAATGCCCTGTTCGGCACGGCGCAGGGCGTCAATCTGCTCCTGCATACTGTTGGTGATGACGCGTACGCTGCTCAACTGGCTGAAGTTGGTGGTCAGCCTGACGCGCAGCGACAAGAAACTGTCGGTAGTACCTCCAGCCAACCCCTCGACAACACCCACGATGATGCCCTCGGGGAAGACGGCCGAGTAGCCACTGGTGACTACGGTGTCTCCCTTATTGTACTTGACATGTTTGGGCAATTCTTCAAGCACAGCATACCGGGGACTCTTGCCATCCCATACCAGGCTGCCGAAGAAATTGTTCTTCTTGAGTTTACATGAGAGCCTTATATGAGGATTCAACAGCGAGATGACACGGGCGGCGTGAGGGCCTGCCACATTGACAATTCCTACGACACCATTCTGGTCGATGACGCCCATCTCGGGTTTCACACCCTCGATGAAGCCGCGGTCGATGGTGATGTAGTTGTTGGGCTGCGAGATGCTGTTGCTGATGACATTTGCCATGACAAATGTGTACTGCCGCAGTGCCGGCTGGTTGAGAGAGTCGGGATGCTGCAGATTCATGTCGTTCATCTTGTTGCGCAACTCAATCAGTTCCATCTCCAGAACGGCGTTGCGCTCTTGCAGGCTCTCATTGATGTCCTTCAGGTGAAAATAGGATGTGATGCTGTTGAATGCCTTATACACCGTTGCGCTCACCGAGTTGGCCGAGGTCAGATAAACACTCTGCTGGTAAGGGTTATCCCTAAACAGCAGTACGAGGCTCAATATCACATAGATTGCGAAAATGAACCACGCACTGTGTTTGACGAAAAAGTTGAGCAGATTGTTCATCGTGCCCGGCAGCTATCAAGCGCTAAAATCAGCGCATGAGGAACTTGAAGTGTTTAATGTTCTTCAGGGCGATGCCGGTACCCTTGGCCACGGCGTGCAGGGGATCCTCGGCGACATGGAACTCGATGCCGATCTTGTCGGTCAAGCGTCGGTCCAGTCCGCGCAGCAACGCGCCACCACCGGTCAGGAAGATACCGTTGTGGACGATGTCTTGATACAACTCGGGAGGTGTCTGCTCCAGGGCGCTGAGGACAGCGGCCTCAATCTTGGAAATGGACTTCTCGATGCAGTGGCACACCTCCTGATAGGTCACGGGCACCTCAAGAGGCAGAGAGTTGACCTGGTTGGGGCCGTGGATGATGAAATCCTCGGGGGCATCGGGTCCCAAGTCGGTGAGTGCCGAGCCGACATTGATCTTGATGGCCTCGGCAGTGCGCTCACCCACGCGCACATTGTGGGCACGACGCATGTGCTCCTGAATGTCCTCGGTAAGGTCGTCACCAGCGGTGCGGATGCTCTTGTTGCTCACGATGCCACCCAGCGAGATGACGGCGATCTCAGTCGTTCCGCCACCGATGTCAACAATCATGTTGCCCTCGGGAGCAAGTACATCCAGGCCGATACCCAGCGCAGCAGCCATGGGCTCATAAATCATATAAACATCACGCCCGCCGGCATGCTCACTTGAGTCGCGGACGGCGCGAATCTCAACCTCGGTAGAACCCGAGGGAACACAAATGACCATGCGCAGCGAGGGAGAGAACCAGTGATTCTTGGCGCTCACTTTCTTGATCATGCCGCGGATCATGTGCTCGGCGGCGTTGAAGTCGGCGATGACACCATCGCTCAACGGGCGCACGGTGCGAATGCCCTCGTGGGCTTTGCCGTGCATCTCACGAGCACGCTCACCCACAGCGATAGGCTTGTTGGTCTTGGAATCAAGAGCGACAACCGAAGGCTCGTCGATGACGATTCGGTCATTATGGATGATAATGGTGTTGGCTGTTCCTAAATCGACAGCAATTTCTTGAGTGAATGAAAACCATCCCATGATTGTTATCTGTATGTTTGATAGTTAGTTATAAATGCTTAATAATATTCCCTCTTTAATCGGATTGCAAAAATACTTAAAAATCACCAAATAGCCGCAATGATTTCCTAATTAAAAATGAAAAAATATCGTCGTTGGTAGTATGGCACCCCGAGACCTTCAATACTACTGAGCCCTCGGAGTTCTCAAAGCAACTCTTCCAATATTTTCACTGCATGGCGCACGCAGTCCTCACACGAGCACAGCACGCCATGGTCGGTGCCCACACCCTTGAGATCCTTGCAGCGCGTGGCACCGCAACGCTGTTCAAACTCGGCCCTTAACCGGCTGGCCTGGGGGTTCATGCGCCGATTGTCAAATTTGAGCAACCCCTGCGCTATTTGCGCACCGCACAGGGCACCGCAGGTCTCGTCCATGCTGCCCATGCCGCTACCGAAACAGGCACCCATTGCCAGTAGTTTTTCTTCGGGCAAACCCAGTTCTGGAGCATAGGCTAACAGTACGGACTGACAGCAGTTAAAGCTTCGTTTATACATCACGGCGCGCTCGCTGCGCGGCATGCCGTTCATCATTTCGTCATGTTCCATGATTTATATATAATTAATGTGGTTTTCTCCTTGCAAAGATAGTGCAAGCCATGGACAGAACAAAATGAAAAAGTTTTTCATTTTTTATGTCATGGCGCAGCCTATCTTCGACCGAAGGTCAAAGTTAACTCATTCCCCTGACATGACCAACTCACGGTGTCATTTTTTGTTTGGGAAAAAGAGGCATTTCCTTATGATGGGATTTCAGTCGTTGGGTATTGAGGCTGTTTTCTTGATGTCCTAAAAAAGTGTGGTCGGCTATGGCAATAAGCGGCGAGGTGTTCTCGTTATATATCATATAAAACAGATATCAAGTGCGCACTATGAACAAAAGAATGATAATGCTCATGGCCGTCGCGCTGGCTTTGTTGTCGGCGAGCGGTCAGGTGTCGTTTACCGGGGTGGGAGAACATCATGTCATTGAGGTGACGCCAGATAAGAGCACCACCGGCCTGGACATGCTTTATGTGGTCTTTGATACCCAAGGGGTGGGGATGACCTACACTGCCACCACCGATGAGGCGGTGACCTGGTACACTTTTGAGTCACACGGCGGCGAGGACATCGAGGAGATCACCGCCATCACACATACCGGCTCGGTCACAACCCTCGAGCAGGTGTTGCCTAATAGGGGCTACGAAATCGTGGAGGGCACCACTCCTTACTACTTTTGGGTAGTGAATTATGCTGACTACTACATGGAACTCAATGATATGTTCTATAATAGCGAGTTGCCTTGCAGTCTGATTTCGTTTAATATTGACGGCCACGCCGACGCGATACCTTATTATAGTGTTCACGGCCACCGTCAGGTGCTCGACCGTGAGATTAAACTCTCCTATAACACACTCGAGTGGGATGACTCAACCCATTGGCAGGAAGTGCCAGTGGTGGAAAGTTTCGCGGCCCTTGACCAGGGTGTTGAGATTGCTCCCCCATTGTGCAATACCGAGTTCTTGCTATCGGGTGACCGTTTCCTGGAAGAATGGGGACTTGGCGAAGCCGTTGAGGGCCAGTATTTTACCACCCAGGCGGTGGGTTGTGGCGTCAGCATTGTGCAGGAAGACCGCGGCAACGACAACGAGAAGGGCCTGGACAGCGGTTTGGGCGGCTCGGCGCCGGTTCACATTACTTTTACCGGTTACCCGACCGATGCAGTGGTCTATCGCGTGTGGGAAATGGCCACCGACCCTGACTTTGAGAATGTGATTTTGCAATATAACCAGGACGAGGTGGACTACACCTTCAATGATGCTGGAACTTATTACATGCGCTATGTTGTTGCTAATGCCGCAGGCTCGTGTGAAGCTTACAGTGACACCTATATGATATCTGTGAGCGAGAGCGAACTGGTTTGCCCCAATATCTTTTCTCCCGGCTCCACCGAGGGCGTGAATGATGTATGGAAGGTTTCCTACAAGTCGCTGGTCGAGTTCCATTGCTGGATTTTCAACCGCTGGGGCAACCTCGTGTGCGAATTCACCGACCCTGGCAGTGGATGGGACGGCACTTATCGTGGCAAACTCGTCGACACTGGCGTATATTATTATGTGGTGACGGCGCTTGGCAGTGATGGCGTGAAATACAAGAAACGCGGTGATATCACTATCCTGCGTTATAAGAAAGGCGCTAGCGGAACTTCGGGTAACGGTGCTGCAGGCACTGGAGGATATTGATACGGATTGCGGCTGATGCCGCAATTTGTGGATTAAAGATATGTTCATCAACGATAGAATAAGGCTACATCAATGAAGAAATACATATTGGCGGCTGTGATGCTGATGGCGGTGGCCACAACAGTGCAGGCTCAAACCAAGTCGGGTTCAAGCAAGACCACCGCAAACAAGGGGGCCTCGTCGCCCGTCTTCAGTATGACTGCCAGCCCTGACATCCCCATGAGTGTGACCTTTGCTGGCGAGAAGGTGAGTTTCGACCGCCTGGACATGGCCGAGCGTCTGGACCGGGAGTTGACTGGCGTCATCTACGGTCAGACCACAAGTGAGTTGTGTTTCAAGCGCGCCAACCGCTATTTCCCGGCCTTGTCCAAGATACTTAAGGAGCAGGGTGTGCCTCTGGACTTTCTTTATCTCGCTGTGACAGAGAGTTCGCTGGACTACAACGCCTATTCCAGTGCCAAGGCTGCCGGCATGTGGCAATTGCTGGCCGGCACGGCTCGTGACTACGGCCTGGAGGTGAGCGATGAGGTGGACGAGCGCTTTGACCCCGAGAAATCGACTGTTGCCGCCTGCAAATATCTGAAGGCGGCCTATAAGAAATATGGCCATTGGCCCACTGTCGCTGCCAGCTACAATGCCGGCATGCAACGCTTGACAACTGAGTTGACGAAGCAGAAGGTGGATAACTCGTTTGACCTGTATCTGGTGCAGGAAACCTCGCGTTATATCTTCCGCATCATCGCCTACAAACTGCTGATGGAGAACCCCAAGCGTTATGGCTACCGCTTCTCCCGCAAAAACCTGTGGCAGCCAGTGTCTTATACTATGGTAGATGTCACCGGGTCCATCGCCAGTTGGGTAGATTGGGCCAAGGGCAAGGGCATCACCTATGCCCAGTTGCGTGAAGCGAACCCGTGGATTCGTTCCACAAAGCTGACCAATGCCGCCGGCAAGACCTACAAAGTGCGCATCCCCAAGTCGTCGGACCTTTATCGCAGCAAGCGCAGTTTTAGCGTCTATAACAAGGAGTGGGTCATCGACTAATGTCTAAAGTCAAAAATGAAGTTTAACGGACAGGATATAGAGTGTGTCGAGGTGTTGGGTGCCAGAGTGCACAACCTCAAGAACATCGATGTGGAAATCCCTCACTACAAACTTACCGTAGTGACGGGGTTGAGCGGTAGCGGCAAGTCATCGCTGGCGTTTGACACGGTGTTTGCCGAGGGCCAGCGTCGTTACCTCGAGACTTTTTCCTCCTATGCCCGTAACATGATGGGGATGCTTGAACGCCCCAATGTGGACAAAATATCCGGCCTGTGCCCCGTCATTTCGATAGGGCAGAAGACCGTGAACCGCAACCCGCGCAGCACTGTCGGCACGACGACCGAGGTGTATGACTATCTGCGCCTGCTTTATGCGCGAGCCGCCGACGCTTTTTCCTACTTGTCGGGCGAGCGCATGGTGAAATATACCATCGACAAGATTTTGAGCTTGATTCTTGAGCGATATCATGGCCACAGGATTTATATTCTGGCCCCGCTGGTCAAGAACCGTAAGGGTCATTATAAAGACCTGTTCGAGAACCTGCGCAAGAAAGGCTACATCAATGTGCGCGTGGACGGTGTGTTGAGAGAGATTACCTTTGGCATGAAACTTGACCGATATGTTAACCACAGCGTTGAACTTGTCGTGGATCGTCTTAAAGTTTCTGACAAAGACGGCAAGCGCTTGGCCGATACCGTGGATCTGGCTTTCAAGCAAGGCAACGGCCAACTGATGGTTCTTGATGCCGAGACCGACGAGGTGGGCTATTACAGCCGATCCTTGATGGATCCAGCCACGGGACTCTCTTACCTGGAGCCGGCTCCGCACAATTTCTCGTTCAATTCGCCTTTGGGCGCATGTCCACGCTGCAAAGGCCTGGGTTATGTCAACCTCATTGATCGTGAAAAAATCATGCCTGACATGTCGTTGAGCATTCGCGCAGGAGGAATTCTGCCGCTGGGCAAATACAAAAATGTGCAGATATTCTGGCAGATTTCGGCGATATGTGAGAAATACGGGTGCACGCTTGACACTCCGCTGTGTGAGTTGCCTGAGGAAGCCCTGAGTGACATCCTTAACGGCACCAACGAGCGGCTGAACTTGCGCACCGAGACGATGAGCACCAGCAATTATTTCCTCACTTTCGATGGCTTGGTCAAGTACATCGAGATGCAGCAGGACGAGACGGCTACCAGCCAGGCGCAGAAATGGGCGGGACAGTTTTTCTCGCGCACCGTCTGCCCCGAGTGTGGCGGCGCTCGCCTGAATCGTGAGGCGTTGCATTTCAGGCTTCATGGAAAAAATATAGCCCAGTTGGCCGCTATGGATATCAGTGAGCTGCGTGACTGGATTGGAGACCTGGAGAATCATGTGACGCCACTCCAATGGGAAATCGCGCGCGAAATCGTCAAGGAAATCGCCTCAAGGTTAGATTTCCTGCTTGAGGTGGGGCTGGACTACATGTCACTGAACCGCAACTCGGCATCGCTCTCGGGCGGCGAGAGTCAGCGCATCAGGCTGGCAACACAGATCGGGTCACGCCTGGTCAATGTGCTCTATATTCTTGACGAACCGTCCATTGGTTTGCATCAGCGTGACAATCAGCGTCTTATCGATTCGCTCAAGATGCTGCGTGACGACGGCAACACCATTCTTGTAGTGGAACATGACAAGGAAATGATGCTTCAGGCCGATTATGTAATTGACATTGGACCATTAGCGGGCCGCAAGGGCGGTAATGTCGTGTTTGCCGGCACACCGCAGCAACTGCTCAAGCAGCACACCTTGACTGCCGATTACCTGAACGGCACCCGGGGCATTGAGTTGCCAGCGAAGCGTCGTCAGGGCAACGGCAAGTACCTGCGGTTGACCGGCTGTCGCGGAAATAATCTCAAGGGTGTAGATGCTGTGTTCCCGCTCGGAGCCTTCATCTGTGTCACCGGGGTGAGCGGCAGCGGCAAGTCCACATTGGTTAACGCTACTTTACAGCCCATTCTGAGCCAGCGCTTGTATCGCTCCCTCACGGCACCCATGCCCTATGACACTGTCCAGGGACTTGAGCATGTGGATAAAGTTGTCACCGTCGATCAGGCTCCCTTGGGCCGCACGCCGCGCTCCAATGCTGCGACCTATACTGGAGTGTTTACAGATATCCGCAACCTGTTTGTCAATCTGCCTGAGTCTAAAATCCGCGCCTATAAGCCTGGCCGATTCTCGTTCAACACGGGCGGGGGGCGTTGCGAGGCCTGCGGCGGTAACGGCTACAAGGCCGTGGAGATGAATTTTCTGCCTGATGTGCTCGTTCCTTGTCAGGAATGTGGAGGCAAGCGCTACAACCGCGAGACGCTGGAGGTCAAATTCAAGGGCAAGTCCATTGCCGATGTACTTGACATGACCATCAACCAGGCCGTGGAGTTCTTTGATGCAGTGCCGTCAATTCTGCGCAAGATCAAGGTGCTTCAGGACGTCGGCCTGGGGTACATCAAGCTGGGGCAGCCGTCGAGCACTCTCTCGGGCGGCGAGTGCCAACGGGTGAAGCTTGCGTGCGAGTTGGCCAAGAAAGATACTGGCAAAACAGTATATATCCTTGACGAACCCACCACCGGACTACATTTCGAGGACATCAAGGTTTTGCTTGGCGTACTCAATCGTCTTGTCGACAAGGGCAACACGGTCATCGTTATCGAGCACAACATGGATGTCATCAAGTGTGCCGACTACATCATCGATATGGGTCCCGAGGGAGGACGGGGTGGTGGACAGGTCGTTGCTTGTGGCACCCCTGAGCAGGTGTCTCAATCCGAGAAATCCATCACGGCTCGTTTCCTCAAGAAAGAACTTGGGCTGTAAACGATAACTTAAAACAATTATTGACGCGTCATCTCTTCGGGAGGTGGCGCGTCTGTTTTCATGTAAAAAATGGACCATTTATTATGGACTTGGGGAGCAGGGCAAGGAGGATGATTGAGGCTGTAGAGTGGGGAACGGGCTGGAGTTTTTCAAAAAAAACACTGATTTAAGGTCAGAAAATTTGGTTTTTAGCGTATTATTTGGGTGTCAAGAATGCTGAAAACAGGGCTTAAAATTCATGAAAAACGACTATGCCATGAACACCAATTTTGACACATAACAGCTTGTAGGGTGGGAGAGAAACACTGTTTTGGCCATTAAAAACACTAGGCGGATTTTTGGTCAAAAAGTCGCTTTTTGTCCAATTTCAGCTGTTTTTCCCGAAAAAGAGAAAAAAAGACGGAAAATGAGCGATTGGAGAGTTTTTGAATATGGTGAAATAGGGGCTTTTATGACCATAAAAACATATGGAGAGTGGCTATAGTTAGGGAAGTATTGTAATATTTTGACAAATTAATTAACTTGCTGAGATTTATGAAAATCCCATATTTCGTTGTGATGATGGGCTTCTTGGAAAATATCGCAAGGAAATCGAGTTGAGCCCCCAGAAAATCAAAAATGGTAATTTACCAACCCGAAATTCGGCTTTGTGAACCGCCGGCCATTTGCGTTTCAAAACGGCAGGGTAGGGGCCGGGATCGCGTGTTTTCACCCCCAAACAGGTGTTTGCATTTGTGCGGAGGGCGTAAAAATCGGGAATTTGCGGCCGTAAAATTTACAAAAACATTAAAAAATCGGATTAACATTTATTTGCATATACTATAATATACTGAAAATCAATATAATAGTACAAAAACTTCAAGTGGAACTACAAATAATCAGGGTGTGTCCCGGATACCCCAGACATTGACATTATTTGTGGTAGTAAATAGATTATAAATCAATAAATTATAAACGATACTATTAAGTATTAATTTAAGTAATTGAATTTACTTTCGAAACAGGCGTAAATTTGTCAAATTTTGGAAAGTTTAAATGCAAATTTGAAAATTTTCGTTTAGAAATTTGGTCAGTTCAAAAATTCACTTTAAATTTGCAATCCCAAAATTCAAAAACGCAAACAGACGATTTTTGGGCTTTTGGGCGATTTTGGGGGTATCTCAAAGTCGTAGTATAGGGTCAGAAAATTTTTTGACGCCGTTCATGACATTCTCGCACGGTTTAGTGCGGTCACAAAATTGTTCTTAAATGGATATTGTATCGCGATTAAAAATGTTTCTTGAGCAAGCTGATATTTCCAATTCTCAGTTTGCCGATACTTGCAAGATACCTCGCCCTACACTGTCGCAGTTGCTCAACGGTCGCAACAAGAAGGTCAGTGATGAGGTGATTGCCAAGATTCATGGCGCGTATCCCACCTTGAACATTATGTGGCTCCTTTTCGGTGACGGGGAGATGTATGGTTCTAATGCTGCTGATGGTTCATCGGTGGAAGATCAGAGTCAGCGTGAAATCTCATTTGATGTTGATGAGCCTGTTGCCTATGCTTCGACTGCTGCCTCCCGCCCCGTCCAGCGCATGGCGACCCCCTCGTCGGTCAACGAGGCCATCCAGAGCATCATGCGCAGCAATACTGTTGCCAGGGGTGCCCGTGGTGGTGTATCACCTGAAGCGCGTCGCGTGGTGAACATCATGGTCTTTTACAGCGACGGCCGCTTTGAGGAGTTCGGCCCATCACAATGAAACGAAAACAACGATTGTAATAATGTTGATAAATTACTCACCGGGCTATGCCGGTTGCCGCACATCACTTAAATAACGACTTTTGCCGCACATTAATAATAAAACAAACAATACCTGAAAAATCAAACCATTGCTATCGATAGGTGACCGGCAGCCCTTGAGTAATAAAAGAGACAGACGACCATTCAACAAAGCACGACATCAATAAAAACAGACAATTACTAAGCATGAAACCGGCCTGGGAAACCCCAGGCCGGTTTTCTTGTGATTTGAAGTATGTTGATACTTACTTGATTACATTGCCAAGAATATCGCGCAGAATCTGTCGCCCGGCGGCGCTAGTAGCATTTTTGACGGCGCGTCCAGCGGCATCCTTTACACTATTGTTCTTGCTCTTCTTGCCGGTGATAGTGTCGGAAACCTTCTTGCCCACGATGGTCGCTATCGTGCCCGTCACGGCGGTAACGACGGCTTTCCAGACCTTAGACCAGATGGATTTTTCTTTTTTCTTGTTTTTCTCTTCTTTTTCGGCTTCCTTGGCGGCAGCGGCTTCCTCGGCAGCCTTGGCTTCGGCTTCAGCTTCACGCTCAAACACCTCAAAGGCGCTTTCCCTGTCCTTAGCCTCTTTGTACTTGGCGTTGATGTCGCTGGCAGCGTTCATGATGTCTAGGCGTTGCCCATCGGTGATGGCGCCGATCTGGCTCAGGGGGAACAATATCTTGGCCCGTTCGACCACGCTGGGCGCTCCCTTTTCGTCAAGGAATGACACTAATGCCTCACCTGTCTCGAGGTTCAGGATAGCATCCTCGGTCTTGAATTCGGGGTTGGCGCGGAAGGTTTCAGCCGATACCTTGACGGCCTTCTGGTCGCGAGGCGTGTAGGCGCGTAACGCATGCTGCACCCTATTGCCGAGCTGTCCCAGGATGATGTCGGGGATATCAGTGGGCAGCTGTGAGATGAAGAAGATGCCCACGCCCTTACTGCGGATGAGACGGATGACCTGTTCAATCTTGTCGCTCAGCGCTTTGCTCGTGTCTTCAAACAGCATGTGCGCCTCGTCAAAGAAGAACACCAGCTTGGGTTTCTCCAGGTCACCGACCTCGGGCAGTGTGCTGTAGAGCTCACTCAACAGCCACAGTAGGAAGGTGGAATAGAGCTTGGGCTGGAGCATCAGCTTGTCGGCGGCAAGAACGCTTAACACGCCTTTGCCGTCGCGTGTGGCAAACAGGTCATTGATGTCAAACGAAGGAATGCCGAAGAACTTGTCGGCGCCTTGATTCTCCAGCTGCAACATCGCGCGCTGAATCGCGCCGATGGTTGCCGTGGCCACATTACCGTACTGTGTGGTGTACTCCTTGGCATGCTTGGAAAGCCAGTCCAGAGCCATACGCAGGTCCTTGATGTCGTCGAGCAGGATGCCTTTCTCGTCAAGGATGCGGTACAGGATATTCAGTACGCCAGTCTGGGTTTCGTTCAGTCCCATGATGCGGGCCACCAGGTCGGGACCCATCTCGCCGATGCTGGAACGCATGGGAATGCCTTGCTCGCCGAACACATCATAGAATCTTACGGGGCAGCCCTCGAAGGTAAGGTCTTCCTGATTCATGCCAAACTCGGGCAGCCTCTTCTCGATAAATCCGGAGAGCTTACCGGGTTGGCTCACGCCCGATAGGTCTCCCTTCATGTCGGCCATGAAGCAGGGCACGCCGGCCTTGCAGAAACTCTCGGCGATCACTTGCAGGGTCACCGTCTTACCTGTTCCAGTCGCTCCGGCAATCAAGCCGTGGCGGTTAGCCATGTTGCCCAGGATGCTGATGGGTCCGTTGGGCCCGTGGGCAATGTAGAATCCGTTTTCTTGAGTGTACATAATTGTTGCAGTATTATTGGTTATTGTTTTCTTCCATGTTAACTTGGTCACAAAATTAAGCTTTTCTCTGCATAAATCCAAATCAAATCTGTAAATACATTGTTTTTGTATTGTTTCAGCTGTGGGACTGGCTCGTCGCCCTGACTGATTCTTGTAGTTTCTCTTGTTGACGGCGATCTTTTTCCGGTTTTTTCTTGTGTCATTCAAATAATGATTTTATATTTGCAGCACTAACATAAATATGAGATTCTTATGACAATGATTTCAGCATTTTGGTGGTGGCGTAACTCAAGATTGAAAAAGTCGTGAGTCGCATGACCATTTGGAATCATTAAGATTGCAATAGAGAGTAAAAGGTCTGTCGTGCTTGCGACAGGCCTTTTAAACATTATTAATAATAATACAACGACAAAGATGAAACAAAAGAGATTTATTCTGCAAGAGAACGAGTTACCGACAGCATGGTATAACATTCAGGCCGACATGCCCAACAAACCCATGCCCCCTATCCATCCTGCCACCAAGCAGCCGTTGGGGGTGGACGATTTGGCCCACATTTTTCCGCGCGAGTGCTGCGTCCAGGAACTTGACACCGAGCATGATTTCATCCCCATCCCCGAGGAGGTGATGGACAAGTATAAAGCCTACCGCAGTACGCCTCTGGTGCGCGCCTATGCCCTGGAGGAGGCCTTGCAGACGCCGGCTCACATCTATTTCAAGAACGAGTCGGTGAACCCGTTGGGCTCCCACAAGATCAATTCGGCGCTGGCCCAGTGCTTCTATGCCAAGCAGGAGGGAACGACCAATGTCACCACCGAGACCGGTGCCGGACAATGGGGTGCCGCCCTGGCCTATGCCGCTTCGGTCTTCGGCCTTGAGGCTGCCGTTTATCAAGTGAAGATTTCGATGCAGCAGAAGCCCTATCGCTCGTCCATCATGCGCACCTTCGGCGCCGCCGTTACGGGTTCGCCGTCGATGTCCACGCGTGCCGGTAAGGACATCATCACTCGTGACCCGCATCACCCCGGCTCGTTAGGAACGGCCATCTCGGAGGCTGTGGAGCTGGCTACGATGACCCCTAAATGCAAGTACACCTTGGGCTCGGTGCTCAACCATGTGGGCCTGCACCAGACCATCATCGGCTTGGAAGCCGAGAAGCAGATGGCCATGGCGGGCGAATATCCTGATGTGGTGATTGCCTGCTTTGGCGGCGGCTCGAACTTCGGCGGCATCGCCTTCCCCTTCATGCGTCACAACCTGAAGGACGGCAAGAAGACGGAATACATCGCTGCCGAGCCCGAGAGCTGCCCGAAACTGACGCGCGGAGAATTCCGCTACGACTTCGGCGACGAGGCCGGCT
>JAFZSS010000046.1 GCA_017619255.1 Muribaculaceae bacterium | reverse complement strand
TATTACATCCACGACATGGGCAGCTATGCCGTTTGGCAGGCCGCCAAGGCACAGGGCCAGTACGACAGCAAGACCTTTGAGGTCAAGATGCGTCCCGTGAGCAAGGTGCCCAACCTGCGTCCCGGCATGTCGGTCATCCTCGAGAAATAAATCTGAACTCTAGATGCTCTAGAATATCTAGATAATCTAGAAACTAGAAACTAGGGACTAGGGACTAAAAACTAGAAACTTAAATGATAAGGAAATATATATGGAATTCTTTCAAGCGCGGGTGTATCCAGCTCGTGCGGCGGCCCATGTATTTCCTCTTGATAATTATTATGCCGCTGTTGTGCAGCTGGTTCTTGATGGATCTCATCAAGGATGGCGCTGTGCAACAGGTGCCTGTAGGCATTGTCGATCAGGACAACAGTGACATGTCGCGCCGCATCTCGCGCAACCTGAACGGTTTCCAGCAGGTGAACATCTGTCAGCGCTACAACAACTTTGCCGAGGCTCGCGATGCTGTGCAACGCGGCGAGGTGCTGGGTTTCTTCTTCATTCCCGACAATCTGGAGGAGTTGGCATTAGGTGGACGCCAGCCTGTTGTGAGTTTCTATGTGAACTACGCTTACTATGCGCCGGGATCGATGCAGTACAAGGGCTTTAAGACCATTGCGTTACTTGTTAATGGCGGCATCGTTCAAACGGCATTGCGCACCGTTGGATTGACCAACGAGACGATTCAGTCAGCACTGGTGCCTTATCAGACTCATGTACACATGATAGGCAACCCGTTTACCAATTACAACTATTATCTCAACAGCACATTTGTGCCCTGTTTCTTCTCCCTGTTCATTTTGCTGGTGACGGCATTCTCGCTGGGAATTGAACTCAAGTCGGGGCTGAGCCGCCAGTGGTTGCGCACATCGGGCAACAGCATGTTCCTTGCCTTGGTGGGCAAACTGGTTCCCCAGACGGTGCTGTTTACCGCCGTGGGCTGGTTCATACAGTGGATGATGTTCCGGTGCTATGATTTCCCGCTGAACTGTAACCCGTGGAACATGCTCATGGCGATGTTCCTGCTCGTAGTCGCTAATCAGAGTTTTGCGGTACTGATGTACTGCTTTTTGCCCAACTTCCGCTACGGCACGATGTTGTGTACGCTGTTGGGCGTGGTGTCCTTCTCGTTCACGGGTTTCTCTTTGCCCCAGGAGGCGATGTATCCATGGGTTGAGACATTGGGATTTGTAGTCCCCATCAAGTATTACTTCCTTATCATGGTGGATCAGGCACTGAACGGTATAGACCTGTATTATTCAAGATTTTACTATGCTGCACTCATCGGGTTCACCATCCTGCCCATGCTGTTGTCATGGAGATTGAAAAAGGAGTGCCTGAACCCCATATATGTGCCTTGACGATATGACTGATAAACTGAAACATAGCCGTCTTTTCCTGTGGTTTATTCAGGTGTTAAGAGTCTGCGGACGCGAGTTGCTGCTTGTGTTCCGTGATTCAGGTGTCGTCATCTTCTTTGTAGTGCTTAATCTCGCTTATCCGGTCTTATATTCACTCATCTATAACCCCGAGGTGGTTCGCAACGAGCGCGTTGTCGTCATTGATGACAACCGCACCGCGTTGAGCCGTGATCTAGTGCGTCGCCTCGATGCTACCCAGGAGGTCGCAATAGCTGGATATGCTGCCAACATGCGGGAAGCCCAGGAAGCCATGCACCGCAAGGAGTGCTATGGCATCATTCATATACCGCGTGACTTCGCCCAATGTGCAGGTCGTGGCGAACAGGCCCATGTGTCGCTCTATTGCGACATGAGCGTGATGATGCGTTACAAGGCCATGTTCACCGCGTTGGCCAATGTTACCCAGGCGATGGGGGGCGAGAAGATGGCTGCAGTGGTTGAGCCGG
>JAFZSS010000045.1 GCA_017619255.1 Muribaculaceae bacterium | reverse complement strand
GCTGCTCACCATGAGCGAGGATGTGCGCGTGGTGCTCATCAAGATGGCCGACCGCCTGCACAACATGCGCACCCTGTCTTCGATGCCGGCCAACAAGCAGTATAAGATTGCCGGCGAGACATTATACATCTACGCCCCCCTGGCCCACCGCCTTGGCCTATATGCCATCAAGACTGAGCTTGAAGATCTGAGTTTCAAGTACAACCACCCCCAAGAGTACCAACGCATCAAGAACCTGGTCATTGCCAGTGAGGAACAGCGCAACGAATTGTTCGCGCGCTTCTCGGCACCTATCCGTGAGCGCCTGGACAACATGGGGCTGAAGTATGATTTCACCGTGCGCGTCAAGTCTTGTTACTCGATTTGGAACAAGATGCAGAGCAAGCGCATCCCCTTCGAGGAAGTGTATGACCTCTACGCCGCGCGCATCGTGTTTGACTGCGGCGAGGACGAGAGCCTTGCCAAGCGCCTGTGCTGGAACATCTACAACGAGGTCACTGAAGTCTATACCAAGCACCCCGACCGCGTGCGCGACTGGCTCACCACACCCAAGGTCAATAAGTACCGCGCCCTGCATGTCACCGTCATGGGCCCCGACGGCAACTGGGTGGAGGTGCAGATACGCAGCCGCAAGATGGACGACATCGCCGAGCGCGGATTTGCCGCACACTGGAAATACAAGATCGGTGAGGGCGAAGAGGAAGAAGAACTCTCGATGTGGCTCAGCACCATCACCGATATCCTTAAGGAGCCCGAGCCCAACGCCATTGACTTCCTCGATACCATCAAACTCAACCTGTTCGCCAGCGAGATAGTCGTTTTCACCCCCTCGGGCGAGACGATGACCCTGCCCAAGGGCTCTTCAGTGCTGGACCTGGCCTTTGCCCTGCACACCGACCTGGGAACCCACTGTATCGCCGGCAAGGTGAACCACAAGCTCAAACCGCTGTCCTACAAGATGGCCAGCGGTGACCAGGTGGAAATCCTCACCAGCAATACCCAGACGCCCAAAGCCGAATGGGAGAAGTTTGTCGTCACCGCCAAGGGCAAGACACGCCTGCGCAACGCACTGCGCCACCAGCGCCGCCTGGTCATCGAGGAGGGCGAGAAACGCTTCATGGAATTCCTCGCTGAACACAACATCCCCTTCAGCAACGAGGTCCTCTCCCAAGCCATTGGACGCCAGCGCGTCGCCGGCAAGGAAGAGCTGTTCTTTATGATCGGCAACAACGAGATCACCCTCAACGAGGACATCGTCATCAAGAAAGAACAGGGCACACGCTTCAACTGGTGGCGCCGCAACCCCTTCAAGGGAAAAGATGCGCAGCCCAAGGAAATCACCAGCGAGCCAGCCAAGGCCGTCAACACCAAGGCTGTCTATTCCCTCAAAACCAGCGACGGCGTGAGCAATTACCAGATTGCCGACTGCTGTAACCCCATCCCGGGTGACGACACGGTGGGCTTCCTCTCCGAGTCTGGCGAAGTCATCGTCCACAAGATGGACTGCCCCACCCTGGCGCGCCTCAAAGCTAGCTACGGCTCCCGCCTGCTCCAGACGCAGTGGGAGGATCATGGCGACCGCTTCCAGGCCACCATCCACATCGAGGGCATCGACCAGAAGGGAATCCTCCAAGCCATCGTCAACATCATCTCGACCAACATGTCCATCAACATGAAGAAGATGCAAGTCACCTCCGACCAGGGCGTGTTCAACTGCGACCTGGATGTCCTCATCAGCGACGCCTCGGTGGTGACCAACCTGTGCCGTGAAATCAAAAAAGTGAAAGGCATCAACAGTGCCGTGAGAATGTCGTGACATTCCCGCAAGGGCATTAAAGACTATAGCGAACATTAAACTGACAACGAACATGAAGATATCAAGCAAGCATAATAATATCGTCATCACGCTGATGCTCGTGCTATCGGTTTTTCTCATCTCATCGGCCTTGTTCTTCAGTAAGGAGGATAACCAGGTACAAAGCTTTGAAGTGGGCAAACCTTGGCTGCACCCCAGGCTGGAAGCCAATTTCCAGTTCGACATTGAGTTTGATGAGGCAACACGCAAGCATATTACCGACAGCGTTGAACAGAACTTCGCCAAAATCTACACCTTCGACCGCAAGAAGGCCGAGCAGCAGCAGGCGCTGCTCACACGAGCACTGGCAGGGCGACCCGGCAGCCAGGCCCTGCTGAATGCTGTTGTCAAGCTGTATAATGACGGCATTGTGGACAATGAAGCCGCCAACGACATATATGCCGGCAAGCAACTTCGCTTCATGGTGGGCAATAACCAGTTGCAGGTGCAGGACACACGCAACATGAGGACGGTGAAACAGGCTTATCAATGGCTCACCGACTCGCTCTCAGGAAATGTAGAGCTTCAGGAAGCACTTCGCGCCGTGGACATCAGCAACTACCTCGTCCCCAACATGAAACTGGATGAGGAGGAAAACGAGAAATGGATGGGTGAGGATCTGCGCAACGCCTTGCGCTCGCCGGGCACGGTCCAGGCGGGCGAGGCCATCATCACCCGTGGCGAAATCGTCACGCCCAAGAAAGCTGCTGCCATCGAGAGCTACCAGAACGAGATTCAGGAGCGCAACAAGAAACGCAATGTGGACCAGACATTCAATCTGTTGGGCCAGATACTGATTGTCACCATACTGATGCTGGCTTTCTATTACTTCATGAAACTGTTGCGGCGGCAAGTGTTCTCCAGCATGCGGCGCATGACATTCCTCATCACATTCATCACAGTGTTTGTCATTGTCGTGTTCCTATGCGTCAGGTTCAAGTACAACCTCTTGTATGTCATCCCCTTCGGCCTTGTGCCGATTATCGTGTCCTCGTTCTTTGACGACCACACCTCATTCTTTGTGCACATTGTCACCGTGCTCATCTGTTCACTCATCGCCGTCAACCATCAGGCCGAGTTCATCATCATGCAGTTCCTCGCCGGCATCATCGCCATTGTCTCGGTCAAAGAGCTGACCAAGCGCACACAGCTGGTGCAGTGCGCGGCATTCATCTTCCTTGCCTACTGCATCACCTATATCGCCATGACACTTATCGGCGAGGGCGACTACAACAAGATCGACAAGTATTACTTTGCATACTTCCTCATCAACTGCGTCATCCTCTCATTTGCTTTCCTCATCATCCCCATCGTCGAAAAAGCATTTGGATTCACCTCATCGATGACGCTCATGGAGCTCGCCGACATCAACAATCCGCTGCTGCGACAGTTGTCCACCAACTGCCCTGGCACCTTCCAGCACTCGCTGCAGGTCGCCAACCTGGCAGGCGAGGCAGCCTTGAAGATCGGTGCCAACATGCAACTCGCGCGTGCCGGCGCATTGTATCATGACATCGGCAAGACCAAGAATCCCGCCTTCTTCACCGAGAACCAAATCGGGGAGAACCCGCACGACCACCTCGTCAGGCCCGAGGACAGCGCCAAAATCGTCATTGACCATGTCGCCAACGGGCTTAAACTCGCCGAGGACGCCGACCTGCCCAAGGTCATCAAAGACCTTATTGCACAGCACCACGGCAAGGGTATCACACGCTACTTCTACTACAAAGCCCGTGATGCCAGACCTGACCAAGAGGTGGACAAGACGCCCTTCTCCTACCCCGGACCCAACCCACAGACCAAGGAGGCCGCTATCCTCATGATGGCCGACGCATGTGAAGCCGCCACTAAAAGCCTCAAAGACCATAGCGAGGAAGCCATCGCCGCCATGGTGGGCAAGATCATTGACACTCAGGTCGCCGAGGGGCTCCTGCGCGAGGCACCCATCAGTTTCAAGGATGTGGAGACCATCAAGGCGCTCTTTGTCGAGCGCCTGCGCACGGCTTACCACATGCGTGTCTCCTATCCCAGCGATGTCAGTGCCGGCAACGGTGACATCGTGCCCGAAGCCGATAACGAGACAAATTAATCCCGCCCCCGGACAATAAACCAGGGCATCATCGTGTTCTATATAATATAGCGTATCTATAGTAAAACAAACGATACAACCCATCATCGTCTCATGGTAGTCATGCATACCATACTTCTCGTCGCTGGCATCATCTGCCTAGTCATCGCATTGGCCTTGGTGCTGATGCCTCGCTGGGTGGCCGCAGTACCCGCATTCGCGGGTCTGCTGCTCATGCATTACAGCTACTATATCGATGTGAAGACGATGACTTTCTTCTTCTGTGGCATAGCCACCCTCATCACCGTGGGCCTGTACTACCTGTCACCTAAAGGCGAGCCCGATGGGCACACCTCGAGCAACCTCTATGTGGGCTTCACTGCAATGGCTGGAGGCATGCTGGGCATCCTGCTCGCACCGCGCATCATGGTCCTCGGCGTGATACTGGGTGCCGCCATGGGTCAACTGGCCTACAGCCGAACGCCCGCCGGCAAGTGGATGCTCTTCCCGTCCACCCAATTCTGGCGCTACTTCTTGGCCAAGTGCCTGCCCGCCATCGTGGCCGTCTCCATCGTGTGCATCGCCATCATGGGAATAGTGATTGATTAAACCAAGTAGACATAATGATAAGACTCAAACATATTTTAATACTCTTCATAGCCGTCACAACGACGGTGATGGGATGGGCTCAGGCACAGAAAGAAGTGCCCGAGCGCAACCAACCCAGCAAATTCGCCATCAAGAAGGTGGACTTTGAACATGTCAAGGAGGTCACTACCAACCCCAAGAACGCCTATTACTATCCCAAGTTGATGAAAGCCTACTTCAGCAACAACGACACCACGCTGTCAATTGAGGCATGGCGCAACTTCTACTACGGCTACACCTTCCAGGAAGACTATAACCCCTTCCGCGAAAGCATTTACAGCAACAAGGTCGAGGAACTCTACTACAAGCAGCCCCATTCACGCGCCGAGTGTGACACCATCGAGAAATATGCCGAGTTGTCACTCAACGACAACATGTTCGACATGAATCAGATGAATTTCTACATCTATGTTCTCAAGGAGAAGAAGAAACACGCCCGCGCCGCGATGTGGCAATACCGCCTCGACCGCCTCATCGCTGCCATCATGTCCAGCGGCAAGGGCACAAAGGAAGAGCCCTGGGTTGTCATCACCCCCGAGCACGAGTACAATATCATCAACTTCCTGGGTTTCGTCGCCATCGACCACGAAACACTTGACGGAGGCATCGATTACATCAAGGTGCAACCGGTAGCCGGCAAAAGCGCCGAGGGCTTTTATTTTGACATCTCGCGCATGATGCAAATCGCCACCCTCAAGTTCCCCGACATCTAACCCGTGGTCGTGCGCGAAGGCAAGACGAGACAGAGTATTAGAGTGTACCCACCTTGCGGGTGCACTTTTTTTTGTAAACAATCGGGCATGGCAGCTGGTTTTGAAAAACTATCTGCGGTTTTTAAACTTTTAAACAGGAGCGAATGTTGGGATGTAGAGGAAAATGCTTATATTTGCACCGATAAAACCATAGACCTATGATGAAGGAAAACCTGATTAAGATTTATGAGCGCAGTTTCATCGATAACTGGGAACTGCCGGCCTTGACCGACTACAACACCGGCGAGAAGCTGACTTACGGCGACTTCGCCCGCAATATTGCCAAGCTGCACATGCTGTTTGAGAACAGCGGCGTCAAGAAAGGAGACCGCATCGCACTCATCGGCAAGAACATCCCCAATTGGGTGACGGTCTTCATGGCGACCATTACCTATGGGGCCGTCATAGTGCCCATCCTGCAGGAGTTCAACCCCGCCGATGCCCAACACATCATCAACCACAGCGAGGCGACAATGCTGTTTATCAGCAAGAGCATCTGGGAGAACCTGGAGTTTGACAAGATGTCACGCGTGCGCGCTGTCATCCAACTCGAAGACTGGAAACTCTTAGCCGAGAATGAAGGTGAATACAGCGTCACTAAGGCCATGGATGGATTGGACAATGAGTTTAAAGAGAAGTATGGCGAGGGTTTCTATCGCAACGATATCCACTATGCCGATGTGTCCAACGATGCCTTGGTTGAAATCAACTACACCTCGGGAACCACGGGCTTCAGCAAGGGCGTGATGCTTACCGCCAACAATCTGGCAGGCAACATCGTCTACGGCATCAACTCGGGTCTGCACTTCAAGGGTTCCAGAGACCTGGCCTTCCTGCCGCTGGCCCATGCTTTCGGTTGTGCATTCGACATGCTCACCCCCCTGGCCGTGGGTGGACACATCACCTTGCTGGGCCGCATCCCGTCGCCAAAGATTCTGGTCAAGGCGATGGCCGAAGTCAAGCCCAATGTGGTGTTTACCGTGCCCTTGGTACTGGAGAAAATCTACAGCAAGATGATTGTGCCCATGATCAGCAAGGGCGCATTGCGATGGGCGCTGGCAGTGCCTTATCTGGACAAACGCATCTACAGCCAGATACGCAACAAGCTGATTGAAGCCTTCGGTGGCGAGTTTGAAGAAGTCATCGTGGGTGGAGCCCCGTTCAACGCCGAGGTCGAGGACTTCCTCTATAAAATCAAGTTCCCCTTTACCGTGGGCTACGGCATGACCGAGTGCGGTCCCCTGGTGAGCCACACGCCCTGGCGTGAATTTGTGCCCCACAGTGCGGGACGCATCCTGCCGGGCATCATGGAATGTAAAATCCTGAGCGATGACCCCGAGAACATCCCCGGCGAAATCTGCGTGCGCGGCGAGAATGTCATGCAAGGTTATTTCCACAACAGCGAGGCTACCGAAAAGGTCCTCCACGAGGACGGATGGCTTCATACCGGCGACATGGGCACCTTGAATGCCGACGGCACATTATTTATAAAGGGCCGACTCAAGACTATGCTGCTGAGTTCTAGCGGACAGAACATCTACCCCGAGGAGATTGAGGCCAAGCTGAACAACATGCTCTATGTGAGCGAGAGCCTCGTCGTCATGCGCGAGGGCAAACTCGTTGCACTCGTTTATCCCGACTATGACGCGATGGACCAGCTGGGTGTCACCCGCGACAAGCTGCCTGAACTGATGGAGGAAATCCGCACCGAGTTGAACAAACTGGTGGCCCCCTATGAGCGAATCGCCAGAATTCAGCTCATTGCCACCGAGTTTGAGAAGACGCCCAAGCGCAGCATCAAACGCTATCTCTACAGCAACTGATTTCTGAGGCCAAAATGCACCAGTTTTGACCTGATATACATAGCATTAACAAAATTTAACGGATGCCCACCCAACGGTATCCGTTATCTTATCCACCTGAATAACAGCATCTTATCAAATAAAAATGCCGATGCCCCAAAAATAGCCCATAAAAAATATTCAAAAAAAAACGGGAAAAAGTTTGCAGGTGAAAAATTTGTTATACCTTTGCAGCCGATTTTAACAACGAAGATTAATTGTTTTATTATTTAAATTTAAATTTTAAGAAAATGAAGAAGTTAGTTTTGGCTTTTGCCGTTATCGCTGCTATGAGCATGGTTTCTTGCAACAACGCTGCTGAGAACACCGCTGAGGCTCAGGACACCACCGCAACCGAGCAGGTTGAGCAGGCTCCCGCCGCTGAGGAGGCTACCGAGCAGGCTCCCGCTGAGGAGGTAAAGGAAGGTGAGCAGGCTCCCGCCGCTGAGGCTACCGAGCAGGCTCCCGCCGAGGAGCAGAAGGCTGAGGAGCAGCCCGCTAAGTAAGCAAGAGCTCTACAAACCGTTTGAAGCTGTTCGCCCGCAAGGGCCGAGCAGCTTTCTTTTTGTCAACACCACAAAAAGCAGTTCACCCTATAGCTTCTATAGTATCTATAGCCGCTATAGGGTGAAGTTGTTATCTGGTGGGAGCTATTACAGCAGG
>JAFZSS010000007.1 GCA_017619255.1 Muribaculaceae bacterium | reverse complement strand
TGGATGCGGTAGTAGATGGTACTGGGCTCGGTGGGGAGAATCTCAATGAAGTAGGCGTGGATGCCGTCGGTGGTGTAGCCGTTGAAGGTGGGAGCACCGGTCCTCTCGGTGGGCGTGGGGGTATCTTCACCCTTCACCTGGAACTTATCCATGCAGAAATAGGCTGCGGTGTTCATGCCATAATCACCGGCATCGGTGGAATTCATGGTGAAGTAAACCGACTCCACCTCGCCCAGGCTGGAGAGGTCAAAGAAAGTCCAGTCGTTAAGGGCATGAAGCTCGCCATTGGTAAACTCCACGAGGTTGATGCTGACAGTTTTTTCCGTCTTATCGGCAGCCACACCGTGAGCAATCAGCTCAAAGTAGTCACCCTCGGCAAACGGAGCGCCAAAGCCGTCACCATGCTCACAGCCGTAATAGGGCCAAGGATGGTTGCAGATGTATACGCCCACGGGTTCAAAGGTCGTGTTACCGTTCTTGTCAACAAACATCACCTGGTTGCTGGGACCCTCATAAGCCCAGCTGCTGTAATAAGCCACGAGATAGGGCTGTGTGGGATCGGCCGTTACCGAGCCATCGGCATTGATGACGCAACCGCCACCAGCCATGCAGCCACCAAAATTGGTTGTCCACGATGCACTGCTGCCGGGCTGACCATAGTCGGTCTGGTCGCCACCGATAGCAGGGCAGAAGCCATCCCAGTAGTAGCCACCCCATGAAGCGCCCTCTCCATCGATGAGGTGAGAAAGCATGAATTCGCCATTCTCGTCACCGAACTCCAGCCATGTGTAGTCCACATCGTTATAGCACTGGGTCCAGATGCCTAAGTCGCTGTATTCCAGTGATTCAGGATGAATCGGATTATTCAAATCCAAGGTAATTACACCCGCCCAAGCTGCCGAAGCCAGCAGGGCACTTGCTGCTAATGTAAAAATCTTCTTCATGATGATTAACAATTAAAATAAGGTTAAACTATATAATACTTATTGTCATTAAACTCCATACAAGAGATAGTTGATGAGCATCGTGACATCAGAGATGTCGATGGTTCCATCGCTGTTATAGTCGGCAGCGGCAGGGTCATAGTTGCACAATACCGACCCCAGCAGGATATTGATCAGCTCTGTCACATCCGAGATATCCACATGGCCATCCATGTTCACATCGCCCTTCAATGACACCTTGGAAACCGTCACTGTGAATGAGGATGTTGCCAACTTGCCGTTGCTGTCGGTTGTTACATCGACTGTCGTCTGTCCCGGCGCTACCGCCATGATGTGGAGGTTGGTTCCGCTCACCCAGGCGCGGGCAATCTGTGGATTTGCGCTCTGTGCCGTGGTCACCGCCAAAGCCGCCATGTTGTCGGCATCGGCGACTGCAGCGAGCAGGTCAATCACCTCAGTCTGCCCTTGCGGCAGTTGCCTGTCGGCAATTGTCACCACGGGGTCACTCACATCAGGATAGACCGCCATAGCGGGGAACCAATAGGCATCCCGCAGGCGCACTTGGCGCTTGAGCTCCAGCGTATTGGCATCATAAAATAGCACCCAGTTGTGGTTGAAGTTCTGATAGGACATCGGCGCTGCCTCGATAGTCTGGACCACCATGTCGCCAGTGTGCGGGTCGAAGCTGATGGCCGACGCATAGAGACCCTGACGCTCCAGCGTGCCATCCCAATTGATTTCGACACCATCAGGCAGGGTGATGAGCTCGTCGGTGAACGAGTGTGTCGTGAAGTCATAAGAACTGATGTGGTTCTGGTACTCGTCATAATTGTAGTACACGCGCTCGGCATGCGGGTCTGCACATACCATGCGAGCGCGCCAAGCCCCCCAAGAACTCAAGGCGCCATGGGTCCCATCCAGCGGACAAACTTCTTCGACTGCCAACGAGACGGGGTTGATACGGGTGAAATTTGCCACATAGGGGCCACCGCTGTAGTCATATATCTCACGCGAATTGTTCGCCACATAGAGGTTTCCTCCCGCGGTTACAAAGACCGTGACGATGTCAGGGAAGGCCAATGTTGCCACGAGCTGATCGGTTACGGGATCTATCACATGAAGACCATGACCCTGTTGCACGGCAAACACATATTGGCCAAAGCGCACCATGTCGCCGCACTGGTCACGGTAGAGGCTGTTGTAGTCGCCTTTGGCACTCGACATCGTGCCATCGATGTGGCCCGTGACACTCATCGTCAGCACATCAATAACAAAAATGCCCGCACTGGTCGAGACATAACCTTTATTGGCCGTCACGGCACAATAGGCGCGGCCGTCATAAATACTGTCCGCCGGGCCGAAGCGCAGGATACTGCCCTGCTG
>JAFZSS010000044.1 GCA_017619255.1 Muribaculaceae bacterium | reverse complement strand
CTCATTGCCTACGGCGACACGATGTACCTGAAGCCAGGCCGCAACTTTGCCACCGTGGGTCTGTACCGCGACATCCGCAAGTGGCCCAAGCGAGACAAACGCTATAAGGGCGAGCACCGCAGCGTGGTCAACTTCGATTGGCTCAGCCCGTTCACCATCAGCGAGGTGCTGCGAGGAAAAAAGATTCTGGAAAACCTTCGCGCCGCCAGCGGCGACAATGTGAGCACCTACAACTATCACGAATATGTCATCAAGGCTCCCCTGCTGCACAAGGGCATCAAATACTATGATATGGCACTGCGCATCTACATGGGTGCCGTGCTCAAGCGCCACAAACCCGTTCCTCCTATCACAACCGAAGGCGAAGGCAACTGGATTGACCTCATGGGCCTGCTTATGCCTCAGCGCGCCGAGGAAAAGATGATTGACGACATCATCAATGGCCTCCTGAACACCATTGAGGCAGTGAACAGCCGTTTCAAGGCGCTTGACGCCGACTACAACGAATTGCGTTGGTCATGGAGTTACCGCATCATTCTGGACTACTACGGCATTGATGAACTGACCGATGAGGCCGTGGAGCGCATCCACCAGGACTATGTCACGGCGCGTCGAGAATGGATTGCCCTAATCCGTGAGGATGCCGAGAACGAATACACTCTGGGCGATATCGACCGCGAAGTGCTCGACGACTTTGTCAATCTGCTGGACCGCGAGGTAGACTTTGAAAACCAGAAACTATACATGTGATATTGCACCCTGGGTAGACGTTCAAGGTTTAGAGAATGACACTACAGTTAAAACTTCAAGGGGCCGCGCCAGCATGGTGCGACCCCTTGAATGTAGCGGGACTGAGAATTGAACTCAGGACCTCCGGGTTATGAATCCGACGCTCTAACCGACTGAGCTATCCCGCCATCGTTTCGAAAAGCGACTGCAAAGGTACAACCATTTCCCAAACTGACCAAATTTTTTACGAAAAAAGTTTTTAGGCTATTAGTTATTCCTCCAGAATGCCGGTGTGAAGATAACGAGCACCGTGAATATCTCAAGTCTGCCCATCAGCATAAGTGCCGACAGAATCCACTTGACAAACATGGGCAAAACGCTCCATGACATGGTCGGGCCGATCTCCAGTCCCAAGGTGGGTCCCACATTGCTGGCGCAACTCAAGGCGATGGTGAATGAATTGGTGCTGTCAACACCCACGAGAATCATGATGAAGTAAGCGATAAAACACAGCAGGAAGAACACCATGAGGAAAGCGATCAGCGTAATTTGACCCAAGGAGTTGATGGTCATGTCATTGACTTTGACGGGCAATATGGCCTTTGGGTGGAGACGATGACGGATCTCGTTACGCAGGATTTTCAAGGCGATGACACCACGGGCACACTTGAAACCGCCGGCAGTGCTGCCCGCGCAACCGCCAAAGAACATACACAGGCTCAACACCACCCATGTGATGTGATGCCATTGGGCGGCATCCTCATTGAACATGCCTGTCGTGGTGATGAAAGACACAACTTGGAACAAAGACACCCTAATGGCATCGGCCACCGAATAGTCGTTATACCGCAACAAGAAATACACGATCACGAGGGTCGAAACCAGTATCAATGAGGAATAGAAGCGAAACTCGGCATTCTTGAGCAGATGCTTAATTCTCCACTTGAACAACGCGGCATACAGCATGGCGAAACTGATACCCGACACAAACATGAAAACGATAGCGGTGTAGTCGATAGCCGGATTGTTGAAGTAGCCCGTGCTGGCATCATGGGTCGCAAAACCACCTGTTGCCGTAATCGTCATAGCGTAATTGATGGCATCAAATCCGCCCATGCCAAAGACGAAAAAGAGTAAGGCGCAGACAGCCGTGAGCACAATATACACGCCCCAGAGCGCCTTGGCACTCATCGTGAGACGCGGCTGGAGCTTGGACTGAACAGGTCCTGTAGCCTCGGCAGCGAAAATCTTGATAGAGCCACCGACGAATGACGGCAAGATGGCGATGGTGAAGAATACGATACCCAAACCGCCAATCCACTGGGTCAACGAACGCCACAACAGAACCCCATGCGGCATTCCCTCCACATGGTCAATCACTGTGGCTCCCGTGGTGGTCAAGCCCGACATCGCCTCAAAGAAGGCATCAGAGACATTGGAGATGTATCCACCAATGAGGAACGGCAATGAGCCAAATGCGGCAAAGGCAATCCACACGACGGTCACAAGCAGATAGGCGTCATGGCGGCTCAGTGCGTTGGATGCGCCACGCCCCAGGAACCTCAACAACAATGCCGCCAATAAAGTAATCCCTAAGGTCGAGCCCAGCGCAAGCATGTCAGGCTCTTGGTAGCACAGGGAAACCACCAGACACAGCGCCATGAACGCCGCCTCGATATTCAACAGGGAACCTAATATTTTAAATATGAGTTTGGCATTCATCGTTAAATGAAGTATTTCTCGATTTGGCTGATATTGGTGTCCTGACAGAATACCACGACATTATCTCCGGGCTGGATACGGGTGTTGCCGTTAATCAACATGCCCACGCCGTTTCGCACAAGTCCGCCCAATTCAACTGATTTGGACAAGTTCAATTCGCATACCCGTTTAGCGGTGATGCGTGAGCCCTCACGGGCATCAAACTCGGCCACATCAGCATTGGCCAGCAACAGGTTACGGATATTGCGCACATCGCCTTTCAACAACAGCTGGTAGATGTAACTGGCTGTCACGGCCTGCTTGTTGATGACGGCACCGATATCGGCATTGCCCGCGATGGTCATATAGTCCATGTTTTCGACCATAGCGATAGTCTTGGTCACGCCCAATTCCTGGGCCGTCATGCAGGTGAGGATGTTGGCCTCGGCATTGCCCGTCAGCGCCACAAGAGCCTGGGTGTTCTTGACATTCTCCTCCAGCAGATTGGCCACCGAGCGCCCATCAGCATTGATGACCATCACACGACTGGTATCAATGATGCTGTTCAACTCTTCACAACGGGCTGCACTCGTCTCAAATATCTTGACTTTCATTCCTTTGGGCAACTGAGAGACGACCCGGGCAGCCGTCTGCCCACCACCAACGATGATGATGTTCTTGACATCCGGATAACCGTCCTTACCGACCACATGTCTCATGTCCTCAATATACTCCCTGGTTGTCATGAAGTACACATAATCGTTGACCATAATCCTGTCATCTCCCGTGGGAATAATCGTGGAACTGCCGCGCTTGATGGCCAGGACATGATAAGGGGTGTCGGGCTTGAAGACCTCCTTTAGAGGCCTGTTTAATAGCCCGCAATCCTCTTTCATCTTGATACCAAGCATAGTGAGCGCTCCGCCATGCATATCCCAGCGCTGGCTCACCCATGACATCTCAAGACCGGCGACGATATCTTGTGCCGCCAAGTCATCAGGATAGATAATGGACGAGATGCCCGCTCGTTGAAACGCCTCGATGATGTGTTCATCGGTGAACTCCGGATTCTCGACACGCGCGATGGTCTGTTTGGCACCCATCGATTTGGCGAGAACGCATAAACTCAGGTTCAGGTTCTCGTCGCGTGTCACCGAAACCAACAGGTCGGCATTCTTGACACCGGCGTCCCTGAAAGACTGGATCGGCGTGTTGGTCGATGACTTGATGGTCAACAAATCACAGTACGAAGATATGCGTTCAAGCTTCGACTCGTCATTATCAATAATAACGATATCCTGCTTAATTTTGGAGAAAAGCTCAGCCAGATGAGCTCCAATGGCATCGGCACCGACAATGATGACTTTCATAATCTTTGCTTTTTTTATCGGGGGCAAATATATGGCAATTTCTTTTTGAATGCAAAAAACTGAATAAAATATTGGTAACGGTGCAATAATAGCCCATGCCGTTTTTTTTGAGCATTAAAGCCCTCTTGCTCACAAAAAAAGAGTACTTTTGTGGTGAAACAGATTCATGTCACATGACGAAAAGATGCCTCAGATATGTCCTGACAGTTGTCGGAATGACGGTAGCGCTCAACAATGCTGCTCAAACGATCGTGTTTGACACCGACTTGGATGCAGGGCATTATTACCGCATCCCAACCCTCGTGCAACTGGAGGACGGGAGGCTGCTTGCCATCGCCGATGACAGGCATAGCAGCAACTCTGACATCGGCGGTAACCAAGGTATCGACATCGTGGGCAGAGTCAGCGACGATGGCGGCAAGACTTGGGGAAGCTCCTTCATCATTGCCGATGGCAACAGGAGTCTCGAGAGTTTTGACAACAGCCACGGCGACGCGGCAGCGGTTATAGACCGCGAGACGGGAAAACTGCTTATCATGTGCGCCTCGGGCAAACAAGGGTTCTCTGCCTCAACGCTGAGCAACCCATTACTCGTGGGACGCTACACCAGCGACGACGGCACAACCTGGATTGGCCATGATATGACAAGCGATATTTACGGCATCTTTGCTGACTATCCCGAGGTCAATGCTCTGTTCTTCTCCAGTGGCCGCATCTGTCAAAGCAACCACATCAAGCAGGGCGAGTATTACCGCATCTATTCGGCAATATGTGGTCCTGCCAATGTGGGATGCCTGGTGCTCTATAGCGATGACTTCGGGCAGACATGGCAAGCCCTGGGCGGTCCTCAGGCCAGACCGACGACTTTTCCATTTGGCGACGAGGCTAAAATCGAGGAACTGCCTAATGGCAATGTGCTGCTGAGTTGCCGCTCCAAGCAGACCGCAACGGGCGGCAGGTTGTTCAACATCTATGACTACGCTACAGGCTCTTGGGGTGAAATGGCAGTGAGCAATGACCCCGAATCAGGAACCTATAGCGAGGACTGTTCCTGCAACGGCGAAGTGCTCATTGTGCCCGTTGAGTGCGCAGGCGATGGCCAACAAGTCCACCTGGCATTGCAATCGATGCCGCGCGGGACAGGACGCCAACGCTTGAGCATCTACTTTAAGCTGTTGCTCGATAGCCAGGACTATGACGAGCCCAGCGATTTTTCGCGGGGTTGGTTTTGTTACCAAGTGACCGAGAACCACTCAGCCTACTCCACAATGATTGCCACAGCCAGCGGCGACATCGCTTTCTTCTACGAGGATTGCAACGACAATAACAGCACCAGCGCCTATGACCTGATGTTTCGCCAACTCCCCCTCAAAACAATTATCAATGGGAGATATAAAGCAAGTGAGGAATGACTTTTCCAGCCCTTATGGACTTTCTAGATTTTCTAGATTAACTAGAAACTAAGGACTAGGGACTAAGGACTAAAAACTAAAGAAAATGAACGATAACCTAACGATACCGGTGCTTGCGGCTCCGCTGCAAGGTGTGACAGACAATGTGTGGCGCATGGCACAGCATGAGGTGTTTGGCGGCGTGGATGCCTACTATGCGCCGTTTATGCGCGTGGATCATGGCGAAGTCAGGCGCAAGGACCTGCGTGATGTTGACCCTGAGCGCAACGAGGGCATCACGCTCATTCCGCAGATTCTCGCCTGCCAGCCCGACCATGCCCTGATGATGGTCGATGCCCTAAAAGGGATGGGCTACAAGCGCATCGATATCAACCTGGGATGCCCGTTCCCGCCCATCGCCCTGCATCGCAAGGGCTCGGGTATGCTGGTCTATCCCGACCTTGTCGAAGCGCTCTTTCAAGCCCTTGCCACCGTCGAGGATGTCGAGTATTCGGTGAAGATGCGCATCGGCTGGGACAAGAATGACCAGTGGCGCAACATCCTGCCGCTAATGGAAATCATCAAACCCGTGAACATTGCCGTGCATCCCCGCACGGGTAAGCAGCAATACAAGGGCGAACTGGATATCGAGCAGTTTGAGGCATTGCTGGCCGCAT
>JAFZSS010000043.1 GCA_017619255.1 Muribaculaceae bacterium | reverse complement strand
GCTTCTTGACCTTGGTCTTGCTCTTGGCTTGGGCGCACCACTGCGATGTGATGCCGTTATCACCAGTTACTTGCGGTGGCAGGGCATAGCCCATCACCATCACCGCAACCAGAATCCAGATCTTAACAATGTGTTTCATATCTCGTTTATCTCAATTTTATAATGAGTGAAAGCATCAAGCTTGATACCGCTTTCCAGCCGATGTTTCTCCTCGTCGGGCAGGGTGGGGAAGAAGTCCAGTCCCGTCAGTCGCTCCACTTCGTCAATACTCACGGCGTGTTTCCTTAGCCGTCTGCCGCTGTGACCGTTAGGGTAAATAAAAGCGATGGCACGCATGGGCCTCACGCATGGCGCCATGATGACTTTATAGTAGGCACTTGGCACGGTCACCCGGCTGTTACCCAATGTGGTGTCGCCCTCATTGACCACAGGACCCGTGAACACGAGCAGGACACTGTCGCGTGCTGTCCACTCGCGCACCTTTTCTTCCAGTTTAGCCCAACCGCCCTCGTTCAATGCTTTGTGCATAGGGCACACATTGGTCAGCAGGAACGACTGGCGCATGGCGTTCTCGTTCCACTTGAGGTCGCCGGCAGGCACCAGGTGGCCACGATGCAAGCCGCTGCCGGCATAGTCCTGCGGAGCGGGACAACCCTTTACGCTTGCATCCTGCAGAAACTCGCCACCGCGCTCAACAGTCCCGTTCAGTTCGTTGGTAACGAACTCGTAAACCGCGCAGTTGGCAATGCCCCTCTCGCTGTTGAAGTGCACCTCAAAGGCGTCATACCTCACCAGCGTGTCGCTCATGCCCTGCGGCACCCCGATGGTCATCAGGCTGTCACGGGTTTCCGCGCTCAAGGGTGCCAGATGTGTACCGGAATCTTTCACGATGATTCTATACAGCAAAAAGCATACCACCGCCACCGTCAAGCCCCAGGCGATAAACTTGAGCCATTCCCTCCATTGTTGCCATGAGTGCTGCAATTCGGTCTTCATACCACAAAGGTAGTGAATTTCTTCGGCTTGTTTGCCGTTAATTGAGAGAAAAGTGCTAACTTTGTGGGTTAAACAAGAAATCCATTAACAAACTATAAGACACAACAAGATGAGTACATTAGTTGACAGATTTTTGAAGTATGTGAAGTTCGACACCCAGAGTGACGAGCTTACCAACCTGACGCCCTCCACACCGGGCCAGATGGTGTTTGCCAAGGAGCTGGAGCGTGAGTTGCACGCCATGGGCTTGAGCGACATCTCGCTTGATGACAACGGCTACCTGTTTGCCACCCTGCCCGCCAACACCGACAAGCCCGTGCCCACCATCGGCTTTATCGCACACATGGACACTGCCCCCGACATGAGCGGCCACGATGTGAAGCCCCGCATCGTCAAGTATGACGGCAAGCCCATCGTCTTGAGCGAGGAGCCCCGCATCGTCCTTGACCCCGAGCAGTTCCCCGAGATGAACGACTATCTGGGGCAGGAATTCATCGTCACTAGCGGTGACACCCTGCTCGGTGCCGACGACAAGGCCGGCATCGCCGAGATCCTGAGTGCTGTCGAGTGGCTCCAGGAGCACCCCGAGGTGAAGCATGGCAACATCCGCGTGGGCTTCAACCCCGACGAGGAAATCGGC
>JAFZSS010000001.1 GCA_017619255.1 Muribaculaceae bacterium | reverse complement strand
CGATGTGGTGCACATCCACAACATCGGGCCCGGCATGTTCGCGCCGCTGGTGCGCCTCATGGGACTTCCCGTGGTGCTGACCTACCACAGTCCCAATTACGAGCACAGCAAGTGGAATGCGCCCTCCCGCTGGCTGCTGCGCCAGTGTGAGAAGCTATCCCTGCGTTTCAGCAACCGCATCATCTTTGTCAACCGCCATCAGATGGAAAAATGCGGCGCCCTCGACAAGAGCGTCTTTATCCCTAACGGCATCGACCCCGTAACGCGCAGCGAGGAAACGGCTTTTTTGGAAAAACACGGCATCACCCCTGGCGGCTATCTGCTTGCCGTGGGACGCCTCACGCCCGAGAAGGGCTTTGAATACCTTGTCGAGGCAGCCAACCTTCTGCCTCAAGTCACCCAGGTAGTCATCGCCGGCGCCAGCGACCACGACAGCGCCTACCGCGACCAGTTGGAGCGTCTGGACACCAACCATAAAGTCATTTTCACGGGATTCACCACGGGCGAGGACCTGCGCCAACTTTACAGCCACGCCCGCGCCCTTGTGCTACCGTCGGTCAACGAGGGGTTCCCCATGGTATTGCTTGAGGCAATGGGCTACGGCCTGCCCATCCTGTGCAGCGACATCCCCGGCACTCGCCAGGTCGATCTGCCCGGGCAAGACTACTTCACAGTAAAAGATGTGGATGCCCTGTGTGTCTCCCTCACCCGTCTGCTCGACGGCCCCAACGAGGCGCAGCACTATGACCTTGAACACTACAACTGGGGCACCATCGCTGTGGAAGTACAAAATCAGTATGATTTAGCCATTCGCTAAAGAGTTAGACTATCTGTCTATTGGGTTTGGATCCGGGTCAACTGCATCGGGGTAACTCCACTGGTCGTTGAGCCAGGCAACTTTCTTGTGGAATGCTTTTTTGCCATAGGCATTGAGACGATAGGTCGTGTTTTTACCGTTATACTGTGGCCATCGCACATAATCGGCATTGCCCGCCTGCTCAATTCTCGCTACCCATCTATCCATAAAAGCATCCATCTCGGGGTACACTTTCCTATAAAACTTTTTCCAGTGATATCGTACCATCAACTGAAAATGGGGGAACTTGGCAATCTCCCCGATCCATCTTGAATACCAGTTGCTGGGCACATCCTCATATATAAATTGATTGAATTCATACCCACCGCCGTATCGATTGAATGAATGGTCGCAATCCCACAAGGGGCCGAATATCAACTTGGTACTGTCGCCACGCTCTTTGTGCATATAGCAACTGCCTGAAAATGCCTCCTGATTATCGACCGCCTCCTGTACCAGATAATAGACCGCCAAGGAGTCGATGTCTATATATTGCTCCCATTGCGGGCTCACTTTGTCAGGATTATACATGGCATTGTTAGCACTCATGAGCAATGTGACGATATACTGGTATTGGATATCGCTCAATTCCTCGGGAGAATGAGGCAATACCCAAAATGGCTTGCCGTTCCCCTCGGCGAAAACCAAGTTGTTGGGTTCCCTGTAATTGTTAATCTCCAACAGCCAACCGCCCGTGACATTCTCCGGCTCTATATCATTGTCATCCTGCTCGGTGATGTTGACACGATGCTTGCTAACCCGAATTTTTTCATATAGAAAATACAACCCGATATATTGGCCATTGAGCACGACTTCTACAGGTTGAATTTGGGGCGTCCACGCCAATCCCATGCGACGACCGATTTCAAACGGCAGAGCATCTTCAATCTGCCCTTTCCAGTTAAATGCATTGGCTTTCAGCACCCAGTGCCGGTTGGAAGGCATGCCTAGCACTTTGTGTTTCTCATCAAGTTTGAGACGGAAGGATTTCTTATCACAATCGGTCCATGTGTAATTACCATGGCCCTTGATTTGCATCCCTAACGGCTCATCAGGCGACCCGATGGGCTTTATTCCCTCGATGCCCATATTGTCAAGCCACCAGTCGGCATGCAGGTATTTTTTCTTGCTGTCAATGTTACGATAGCCCTCGGTGTTGATATAGAGTACAGGCAGGGTTCCCGAGAAAGTGGGCATGGGTGGCAGATTGTGTCCGAGCACGGCATCAACCAAAAGATTGACATCGGCAATATTGATTTCCTTGTCACCGTTGACATCGGTGGCATAGCTGTAGAACGAGTGATACTTGGCACCGTGCAAGATTGAGTCGACCAGCGTATTGATGTCGGCAATATTGACCTCCCAATCACAATTCACATCACCACGCGGCCGCAGCCCTGACTGGGCAAACATACCCTGCATGGTGAACACTGCAATCAGTATGGTCAATAATAATTTCCTCATCATTTTTGGAAGCACAAGCAACACTCACTCCTCACTCTTCTTCCTCTCCCCATTGGGACTGGAGCCATGCGATTTTCTTGTTTAAACAATGATTGCGGGTAAAATTGATTCTGTTTTTGATATTGTTGCATTCTGACTTGGGCCAACGGTTGTAATCACAGTTGCCTGCCGCCTCGATTTTGTCACCAAACTCATCCAGAAAATGATCCAACTGGGGATAAACATCTTCATAGAAACGCTTCCAATGCTGGCGTACGCAGTCCTGAAACCTGGGGAACTTGGCGATTTCAGCGATCCAATGCAAGTGGAGGTTACTTGGGGCTTCGTCATAGATGAAATGATTGAACTCATAGGTGGGCTTATAACGGGAAAAAGAGCTGCCGAAGTCCCAGAGGGGACCAAATATCAGTTTTGTGCTGTCACCACGCTGTTTATGGAAGTAACAACTGCCATGGAATCCCTCAGGATTGTCCATAATTTCCTGAATGATATAGAAAATGGCAAGCGAGTCTAAATCTATATAATGTTCCCACTCCGTACTGTCCTTATCTTCACAATAGATGGCGCTGTCGGCTTGCATAAGCAAATCGGTTATGTAAGTCCTCTGAACATCGCTTAATATCTCAGGAGATTGGGGTGTCACCCAAATGTTTCTACCGTTGCCTTCGGTAAACGCAATTTGTTCCGGGTCATAATAGTTGTCGATTTCCAGCAGCCAGCCGCCTGTCACTTTGGTTGAATCGGTTTCATTGTCCTCTTGTTCAACGATGTTGACACGGTTCTTGTCCACACGGATTTTCTCGGCCATGTGATACAGGCCTATGTATTGCCCGTTGAGGACTACTTCAATAGGTACTTGATCAGGATTCCACGACATTCCCATTTGGCACCCGATTTCATGGGGTAGAGCATCATTGATTTGCCCGATCCAGTAATCGGTGCCGCTTAGCAACACCCAATGTTTGCTGGACGGCATTCCCAGCACAGGAACAGCCTGAGAGAGCTTTAGTCGGAATGGTTTCTTCTCGTGCATCGTCCATGAGGCATTGCCTCGTCCCTTGATTTGCATTTCTAATGGCTCATTAGGCGAACCGATAGATTCATACCCATCAATGCCCATGTTGTCGAGCCACCAATCGGCATTCAGGTACTCTTCCTTGCTGTCGATGTTACGATGGCCCTCGGTGTTGATATAGAGTACAGGCAGGGTGCCTGAGTAGGATGGCATGGGCGGCAATTCGTGCCCGAGCACAGCGTCAACCAAGAGATTGAGATCGGCAATATTGATTTCCTTATCTCCGTTCACATCGGTGGCGTAGCTGTAGAACGAGTGATACTTGGCACCATGCAAGATTGAGTCGACCAGCGTATTGATGTCGGCAATATTGACCTCCCAATAACAGTTCACATCTCCACGCGGCCGCAAGCCATTCTGAGCCAGCAGTGATGGTACATGCAACAGACCCAT
>JAFZSS010000042.1 GCA_017619255.1 Muribaculaceae bacterium | reverse complement strand
CTTCCCGCTGACGCTGGTAACCGGTATGACCGGTGTGCTGTTCAAGCAGTTGGGTTGGATGGTGACCATCATGATGATTCTGTCACTCATCTGCGCCTTGATGTTGACGCCGATGCTGTGTTCGCGGTTGCTCAGGCTCAATGTGGGCGATACCAAGATTTTCCAAAAAGTCTATGGCCCGATTCTCAAGGTGCTCAATAAGATCGATGACTTCTATGCCAAGGTGCTTGACAAGTGCGTCGCTCACCGGTGGATTACCACGGCGACAGCCTTGGGCGTATTTGTGGCGTCCATCTTCCTGATGAAGTTCATCGGCACCGAGTTCTTCCCCACCAACGATAACGGCCGTCTGGGTGTTTCGCTCGAGTTACCCATCGGCAGCCGTGTTGACCTCGCCAAGGATGTGAGTCAACGCATCTACAAGGAATGGACCGAGAAATATCCTGAAATCAAATCATTCAACTATACCGTCGGCCAAGCAGGTAGCGACAACATGTATGCCTCGATGCAGAGCAACGGTTCGCACATCATCTCGATGAACATCATGCTCAGCAAGGCTAACGAGCGCAAGCGCGGCATCACCGAGATTGCCGGCATGATGCGTGAGGACTTGAAGAACTATCCTGAACTGAAGAAGGCCCTCGTCAATGTGGGTGGCTCTCGCGGTGGTGGCATGAGCGGACAGAGCACGCTGGACTACGAAATCTACGGTTATGACTTCGCCAAGACCGATAGCGTGGCCCAACGCCTGAAACGCATCCTCGAAACCATTCCCGGCGCTGCCGACATCAATATCAGCCGCAGTGACTACCAACCCGAGTATCATGTGGACTTTGACCGCGAGAAACTGGCACTGTATGGTCTGAACCTGAGCAGCGCAGCCAGTGCCTTGCGTAGCCGCATCAACGGTACTACAGCCAGTTACTTCCGTGAGGACGGTATGGAATATGACATCAAGGTGATGTATGACCCCGAACATCGTCGCAGCATTACTGATATCGAGAACATCATGCTCTACAATGCAATGGGCCAGGGCGTGCGCCTCAAGGAGGTGGGCACCGTGGTCGAGCGCTTCAACCCGCCCACCATCGAGCGTAAAGACCGTGAGCGCATCATCACCGTATCGACCGTTATCCAGGACCGCGCCATGAGTGAGGTCATCGCCGACGCCCAGCCGTTGATCGACAAGATGGATAAGCCTGGTGACGTGTTCATTGAGCTGAGCGGTAGCTACGAGGACCAGCAGGATTCGTTCCGCGACCTGGCAACTCTGGGATTGCTCATCATCCTGCTCGTTTACATCGTCATGGCAGGTCAGTTTGAGTCGTTCACCTATCCCGCGATTATCATGACATCAATTATGTTCGCCTTCTCGGGCATCGTGCTCATCCTGCTATTGACGCGCACCAACCTGAATGTGATGTCGATGATTGGCGGTATCATGCTGATTGGTATCGTGGTGAAAAACGGTATCGTGCTCATCGACTACATCAACCTGAACCGCGAGCGAGGCATGAGTATCCGCCGCGCCGTAATCCACGGCGGTCACTCGCGTTTGCGTCCCGTGCTCATGACATCGTTGACCACTATCTTGGGTATGGTGCCCATGGCCGTCGGCACCGGTGTCGGCAGTGAGATGTGGCGCCCCATGGGTATCGCCGTTATCGGCGGTCTTGCCATGTCCACCCTGATGACCCTGTTGTTTGTGCCCACGATGTACACCATCTTTGCGTTGACCGGCATCCGCCGCACCCGCAAGCAACACAGCAAGGAACTTGCTAAGAATAAGAAGTGAGTCAACTAAGGACTAGGAACTAAAAACTAGAAACTAAAAAAAAATGATATGAAAGCGATATTTATAGCCTTTGATGAGGCCTATTATGAGCGCATCATCGAGATGTTGCAGAGGCTCAACTGCCGAGGCTTCACCAGCTGGCGCGAGGTGCAGGGTCGAGGCACAAAAAACGGCGAGCCTCACTATGCCACCCATGCCTGGCCATCCATCGCCTCGGCCATCCTGACCGTGGTCGACGAGAGCCGTGTGGACGGCATACTCGAGAAACTGCACGAGATGGATGTGGCAACACCCAAGCTGGGTCTCCGCGCCTTTGTGCTGCCTGTAGAACGCACCATCTAAAACAGGAATCTCCCAACTGCAGCTTTTTCATCGAGACTTACCCCTGTTGAGGGGCAAGTCTTGATGTTTTTTGGCGATACAAGAATAAATGCGTAACTTTGCCACTCAATTAAGAAGATTCATTCAATGAAAGAGGTCATCACCCCTGCAAACAAGAGCCAGCGCATCGGGTACATCGATGCACTGCGTGGATTCACGATGTTTTTGGTCGTGCTGGAGCATGTGGCCAACTTCTGTTGGGGTGTCGTGGGTAAGGGCATCTCGGTGCATGAGTACTTGTTGCAGATCAGGATGCCCATGTTTTTCTTTATCAGTGGTTTTGTACTCTACAAGGAGGGTGTGGAGTGGAATGCACGGCACATCTTCAGGTTCTTCAAGAAAAAGATTCCCGTGCAATTGATCAGCCCGTTCATCTTCTTCTTTATCTTCCTTCACCTCCAAGGCATACCGCTATCAAACGGTTTGCTGGATAAATACAAAGGAGGCTATTGGTTCACTCTTTCACTGCTGGAGTTCTTTGTATTCTACGCTTTAGTCCGGTTTTGTGTGCGCCAGTGGTGGTCGCGCATAATCCTCGTGGTTATAGGCTTGGTATTTTACCGTGAGTGCAACCTGCAGATGACCGCCAATAATCAAACCATCGACAATGTGATATCGTTGTTGGGCGTGCAGCATTGGTGCTATTTCATCTTCATGGTGCTAGGCACGCTGGCACGACAATACTATTCAAGATTGCAGCAGTGGCTGGACAATAAATGGCTACTAGCTGCATGCATTAGCTTCTACCTGCTGGTGAATGCCTTTGGCGATGTCTTGCCAGTCTATGCCAGATCAGTTTCACTGATGCTGTCACTCACTGGAATCGCCATCGTGTTCTCCTTCTTCCGCAAAAAGCAGGCCGTGTTCTCGCGCGAAACCGCCTTGGGGCGCACAATGCAGTATGTGGGCCGCCGCACGCTTGACATTTACCTTCTCCATTACTTCTTCCTGCCCACAAACTTGAATTTCATCACTCTGTTCCGTGACCACCCGATACCTATCATTGAAGCATTGACTAGCTCAGTTCTCGCCATCATCATTATCGCGGTGTGCCTGTTATTCAGCGAAATCATCAGGCTGAGCCCGTGGTTGGCTCATTGGCTCTTCGGTGCACGCAAGAGTTAATCACTGAATGCCTATAGCAAAAAACTAAAAAGCATATCTTTGCTGCTATGAAAAAGAAATTGGTCATATTGATGGTGATGGCTGCCGTGATGAACATCGCGGTGGCCCAGGAGTTTACGCAGGAACACTCTAAATCCAGCAAGACTAAAAAACAGCGCGTGGAACCCTCCTATGCCTGGAGCGTGAGCGAACCATTGGGTCTGCACTACCCCTCGACCATCGACACGATTCATCTGGATTACCACCGCACGATGGTGCCGTCGATGGTGAGCGACGCTTGGGTAACCACAGGTAACTACGGTGCGCCAGGTCAGAACCAGATTTTCTTTGACCGCCCCGTGACAAGTGAGTTCTTCTTTGAGGACGCTATTGATGCCTGGCTGCATGACACGGGCACGATGCGCTACTATAACACACGCATTCCCATGACGCTGCTCAGCCACTCCACCGGCGGTGACAAATACAGCAACCTGGACCGCACTCAGCTGGAGTTCTCGGGCAATGTGAACCGCAAGACCCAAGTGGGTGGAGGCATCGACTACATCTACTCTAAGGGCTCCTATGACCAACAAGCCGACAAAGACTTCACATGGCGTCTGTTCGGCTCCCACATGGGCGACCGTTACGAGCTGCAGACTTTCTTCAACCACTACAACTACACTACCAAGGAGAGCGGCGGTATCACCGATGACCGCTATATCACCGACCCCGCTGCAGTGCAGGGCGGAGAGACTCGGGTGGACAACAAAAGCATCCCCACCTTATTAACCAATGCTCATAGCCATCTGGAAGGCAGTCAACTATACCTGAATCAGCGATACAAGGTGGGCTTTTACCGTTACCGTCGTGACAGCATAACCGACACAATCATCGATCGCACCTATGTACCGGTGACGAGTTTTATTTGGACGCTCGACTTCAAGCACGGCAAGCACCAGTTCCTGAACGGGTCGGGCTGGACCGACACTACATTCTTTGACCACACTTATCTGGCCCTGGGCGGAACCGACGAAAGCACCCGCTACTGGCGCTTGCGCAACACCGTGGGCGTATCGATGCTCGAGGGCTTTAACAAGTACGCCAAGTTCGGATTCGCAGTCTATGGCACCCACGAGGTGAGGCGTTTCACTCAAGTGCCCACTGACAGCATCGTTTGGGCCGATGGAATGGATGTGTTGCCTGTCGATATCCCGCAGAGCAAGACGCAGAACCTGCTGTGGCTAGGCGGACAGTTGACCAAACAACGCGGCTCGCTGCTGCGCTACAATGCCACGGCACAATTCGGTGTTCTCGGGGATGCTGCGGGCGAGGTGGATATTACAGGTGATGTGACCACACGCTTCAGGATGCTGGGAGACTCGGTGAGCATCAAGGGCTACGGCTATTTCAAAAACCTGTCGGCACCTTATCTGCTCCAAAATTACATGTCCAACCACTATGTGTGGCACAACGATTTCTCCAAGACTAAACGCGTGCGCGTAGGCGGCGAACTGGACATTCCCTTCTCATGGACCAATGTCAATGTGGGCTATGAAACCCTCAACGACTATATCTACTGGAATGCCGACGGACTGCCAGCCCAGCATGGCGGAGCCATCCATGTACTGAGTGCCCGTTGGCGCCAAGGCCTGCATTTCAAGGCGTTCAATTGGGAAAACAGCGTGACACTGCAGACGAGCAGCAACGAGGAAGTATTGCCGCTACCAAAGTTTGCCGTTTACAGTAACCTGTATGCCCGATTCACAATCGCCCATGTACTGCATACCCAACTGGGCGTGGACTGTAATTACTACACCAAGTACTACGCACCAGCCTACAGCCCCGCGACGATGACCTTCCACAGCCAGCAGGAAATGAAGTGCGGTGATTTTGCCATCATGAACCTGTACGCCAACTTCAAGATGAAGCAGGCGCGCTTCTTTGTTGCCTGGACCCACTTCAACCAGAAGCTCAAAAGCGGCAGCGCCTACTTCGCCACGCCGCACTATCCGCTCAACCCCGCCAGACTGCAAATCGGTGTCAGCGTCAACTTCGTCAACTGATATACAAGCTGATGGTCCGCACTACCGAAACAGATTGAGGAAAAATTTTGTGGCGTTAAGGTTTTATTGTAATTTTGTCGACTGAAACAGACTACTTCAAATAT
>JAFZSS010000041.1 GCA_017619255.1 Muribaculaceae bacterium | reverse complement strand
TGTTGACGCAAAGATACAAAAAAACCGCCGATTGCGCAATCATCTGTAGCTGTTATTATTATACAACGAGGAGGCTACCAGCAGGCGGCCTCCTCGTGATAGGAAATCCTTCGGAGTTGATTAGTGGGTAAGGGGAGAGTAGTCCTGACCGTAGCGGAGCATTTGGTCGATGTAGTTCTCGGTGTAAGAGATCTTCACATCAATCAGCTTACCGTTCTTGTCATAGACAGGAGTGTAGATGGGATTAACAAAGCCCTTGTAAGGAGCGATATTCAGGCCCTCGTAGCGAGCCAACACTTCCTTGTGCAGGGTGGGATCCACTTTCACGCCGTAAGTCTCTACCAATTGTCGTCCTGCCTCGTAGTCGCCCTCGCTCTTGATGCGCTGGATCTCGGCGAGCAGCTCTGCGAACAGGCCACGCAGCTTTTGATAGTCGTTAACACGGATGTAAGTTTTGCCATCACGCTTCACATACTCGATGACATTATCCTTCATGCCATGCTGATAGCACCACTCGCTGATAAGTTTACGGTTGCGCATGTGAGCCTCCTCGATATCCTTGCCCGGCTCGATGCGGGTGAGCTGGGTCATCAGGCCGTTCATAATATACTTGTAGTATTCAGCCTTGTAGGTGTCCTTGTCCTTGAAGATGCCCAGCTCAATCAGCTTGGGATCGGCAAGATAATACAGGGCGAACAGATCGGCGCGTGCCTCCTCGAGGGTCGAGCCGTGAGCCTTGAGAGCATCCTGGTCAACGCCAGGCAGCAGTTGTCCCGAGGCGTGGCCCAAGCACTCGTGCAGGTCGGTGTGGAGTGCATCGGCAAGTGCCAAGTAGTTCTTCATCAACTCGACTTCCTCGTTACTGTATGCAAACTCCTCGTTAAAGCCGGTACCGGCAGCCACCTTGTTGTAAGCATCGGTGATGTTGTCGATAGACACCGACTTGGAGCCGTGCTGGGCACGAATCCAGTTGCTGTTGGGCAGGTTGATGCCGATAGGCGTGGAGGGATAGCTGTCACCAGCCAGAATAGCGGCGGTGATGACCTTGGCGCTGACACCCTTCACATTTTTCTTTTTGAAGCGGTTATCAACAGGCGAGTTGCTCTCAAAGTACTGGGCGTTCTCACTGATCAGTTTTGAGCGGTAAGAGGCTGCCTTGTCTTTGAAGTTCACCATGCCTTCCCATGAGCCCGTCATGCCCAAGGGATCGCCGTAGCTCTCAATGAAGCCGTTGATGAAGTCCACTTCGCTCTTGGTCTCCTCGGCCCACATAATGCTGTAATCGTCAAAGGTCTTCAACGAACCGGTCTGATAGAACTTGATCAACTCGTTGATGTAAGCGGCCTGGCCCTCGTTCTCGGCCACGGTGGCAGCTTTCTGGAGCCAATAGACAATCTTCTCGATAGCCTTGCCATAAAGGCCACCCACTTTGTACGGTTCCTCTACAATCTTGCCATCACGCTTCACCACCTTGCTGTTCAGACCCCATGAGACGGGGGTGAGATCGGTGGTATCCTTGAGGCTGTTATAGTAGTCCTCAACCTCCTGCTGGGTCACGCCCTCATACATGTTGCAAGCCGAGGTGAGAATCAGATCCTCGCCGTCGGCCTGGTTCACGCGCTTGGCCATGAACGAGGGGTCAAAGATGACACGGTCGAGCACTTTCTTTTCACCCTCACGTTCTTTAGCTCCAGGCAGTTTTGCAAACTGCTTATCAAAGAAATCCTTGGAGAACTCGGGCACAAACTTGTCCATGGAGTAGTGGTGATGGATGCCATTGCCGAACCATACCTGCTTCAGATATTTCATGAAACCCTGGTAATCCTTGTCGTTCTTGTCGCCAGTGTAATTGCGATAGATGTCCTCAAGGGTTTGACGCACCATGAGGTTATACTTGCAGTTCTGGTCAAAGAGGATGTCACGGCCGTTGAGAGCAGCCTCGGTGAGGTAATAAACCAGCTCCTTCTGCTGGAGCGACAGATCCTCAAAACCAGGCACCTGGTAGCGCAATACCTCGATATCGGCAAAGCGGTCTACCGAGTAATTAAAATTGTTGCTGTTCTGAGCCATAGCGGTAGTAGCTAACGCCGTCGTGATGACGGCAAGAAAGATTTTTTTCATAAACTAGTTTCTTGTTGAGTTTTATGTAAGGTATTTATTCTTCGTCAGGAAGACGGGTAAAACGGTCATTTCCCAACTGATAAACAGTGTACTTGCCGGGAATGAGGTTGTTCTCGTCATCGGTCTGATAAGCATAGAGACGGCCAGTCTTTTCATCCCACTTGAAGAGTTTGTCAATCGGCACATCTCCATTATCACGGAACTCATTGTTCCCTGCGATATCGGTGCCGTCAAAGAAGGAAGGCAACAATGACAACTTAATGCCGATGATTGTGCCGGCCGAAACAAATGCACGACGCATCCCATACTTGTTGATGTAGGACTGAAGAATCAAATAAACCTTGTTCTGGCCTAAAGTCACATCAATAATTGAGTCAATGTTATGGGCCACGAAATGGTAATTCTTTATTCGGGTCTTGCGTCCAGCCAGCAGCTGGTCAATAGGACCAGAAAAAGCGGCAAAATTATCGCCAAGCTTCCATTGGGTAATGTTCGCATAGATATGGAGTGAATCGCTGCCTGTCGTTTCCCAGCTGTAACAACGCACAATGCCATCTCCACTGCTGACGACTTTGAGTCCCATCTTCTCACGCATGAGATTGAAATCATGCGTCATCGTCTCGGAGTCATTCTCCATCCATTCGCAAAAGTCATTGAAGGCTTGACTGGACTCTTCATAGTCCTCGCTCTGCATGCCTTTCAAGAATTTTTTCTCGTTACTCTGAAGCTTCGAACAAGATACAAGCGCCATCAAAATCAGCGCAAAAAACACAAGATTCTTTTTCATGACCGGTTATTTATTACTGTCATAGACGACTTCTTTACCGTTCATGATTGATAGGTGTTCAGCACCGCTTGCGACTTTAACGATAAAAGATGTGCCGTCTTCACTTTGCATGAGATAACTATCTTGCCCCATGACGCAGTTCTTAGTCATTACATCATATTCAGGTGTTCCGTTCTTGTCCTGTCCTTTAGTCCATACCCTCAGATGGATGGAGCCGTCGGCCATGTTCTCCAGTTTGATCTGAGATCCTTTGGCGTCAGCAAACTCAGCGACCACTTTGTCTTTTCCGTCATCAGTGGGTTGAGGCCTCTCGACATTCACATTGGGATTGGCGGCATTGGTTGAATCGTTTGATGTCTGCTCAGTTTTGGCGGGGGCCTTGGCGTCTCCGGCTTTCTGTTCCTGGTTTTTGTCACTGCATGCGCTCATCGACAGCAGAGCCACAGCGGCTAATAAAATCGTCAATTTCTTCATGATTCTTTTCTTTGTTGTTTTATGGAATTTGTGATTATTCGACATACAGTACCAAACCTTTCAGGTATTCACCTTCGGGGTGGTAAATGCTGATGGGATGGTCGGCGGGTTGTGTGAGTTGGTGCAGAATGCGCACCTTGCGGCGGGTTTGGGCAGCAGCACTGAACACCGCCAGACGGAACTGCTCTTTATTAACTGCCTGAGAGCAAGAAAATGTGAATAGTATGCTGCCTGAAGGCATCTTTTCCAGAGCTTTAGCATTCAGACGACGATAACCAATCAAGGCATTTCTCAATGCGCTCTGGTGTTTGGCAAATGCAGGTGGATCAAGCACAACAAGATCATAGGCATCTTTATCCATATTATCGAGGAACTTGAAAGCATCCTCTGCAAAAGCCTCGTGTTTGACGCCTGTAGCGTCAAAATTAAGTGCCACATTATCCTCGGTCAGACGCACCGCTTTGGCCGAACTGTCCACCGAGTGAACCAACTCGGCACCGCCGCGCAGGGCGTAGACCGAAAAGCCTCCTGTGTAACAGAACATGTTCAAGACTTTGCGTCCCTTGCTGTAATGTTCCAACAAGCGTCGATTTTCACGCTGGTCCACAAAGAAGCCTGTCTTTTGGCCCTTGAGCCAATCCACATGGAAACGCAGGCCGTTCTCCAGCGCCTCATCGGTTTCCATGCCCCCGATAATATAATCGTTCACCGGGTCAAGATGTGCTTTGTAGGGTAGGGTGGTCTCGCTTTTATAATAGACATTGTGCACGACATTGCCCGGCAAACGGGTCAACGCTTGAGCGATGATATCACGCGCAAAGTGCATACCCGGAGAATGGGCCTGCATCACTGCTGTTGGACCATAAATGTCCACCACCAGGCCAGGCAGGAAATCGCCCTCGCCGTGTACCAGGCGGAAGGCATTGTTGTCCTCGCGCTGCAGTCCCAATGACTGGCGCATACGGTAGGCATTCAGAAGACGCTTCTGGTAGAAGGCCTCGTCGATGGCGGTATCGTCAAAGGTGAGCATCCTTACGGCAATGCTCCCAATCTGAGAATGACCGTTACCGATAAGAGTGCCGTCATGGGCATATACAGTCACCAGGTCACCTTCCTCGATGGTCTCTTCGGCAGTAGCGATGGCTCCTGAGAACACCCACGGATGCAGGCGCTCAAGGGATTTCTCTTTGCCTCGTTTCAGTGTTACGGATTTATAGGTCATTTGAAAAAGTATCTATAGATGTCATTTCCGTTAGCGAACAGCAACAGGGCAAGCAATAGTGCCATGCCTATGATCTGTGCTTTCTCCAAAAACTTGATACTCGGTTGGCGGCCCGTTACCATTTCATAGAGCAGGAACATCACATGGCCACCATCAAGTGCTGGAATGGGCAAGAGGTTCATCACTGCCAGGATAACTGAGATGAAAGCCGTGATATCCCAAAACTCCAGCCAATTCCATGTCTCAGGGAAGAAACTGCCGATAGCTCCGAAACCTCCCAGGCTCTGCGCTCCTTGAGGAGTGAAGATATACTTCAGCTGCTTCACATAGTTGACCATCTTATCCCAACCCATCTCGATACCTCGGGGGATTGATTGCAGGATATTGTAGCGGATGATGGTGGCTTTGTAAATCTTTGCCGGATCAACGACTTTAGTAACGCCGAGCATACCATTGTCATCAATGGGCACATCAGCGGCTGTGAGCACTTGACCATCACGCTGGTAGGTGAGCGTAACATTTGCCCCCTTGTGCTTTTCCAATTCCTTAGAGAAAGATGTGATGTCCGGGGTGGGCACGCCATCGACAGCTATCAAGCGGTCGCCTTTCTGCAAGCCGGCTTTTAAGCCGCCCATGCCGGGTTGCACCTGATCCACAATCAAGGGGATGCTGTACATGAGGAACGATTGTCCTCCCTCAGCATCCTTGTTGACCTGGAAGATGAAGTCCTTAGGGATGGGGATGGAGATCGTGTCCTTGTGATTACGCAACACCTTCACTTCCTTACCCGTCAGCATAGCCTGAATACTGCCGGCATCGGGGCGATCAAGCGGCTTGCCGTCAACCAGTAAAGGGATATCACCATCGACAAAACCAGCCTTATGGGCGCTATCGCTATAGATCATGCCATCTGTCGCATCAGCAAAAGTGACATATTTTTCTCCCACACTGTAGACTATACCGGCATAGATGACTACAGCCAGCAGAAAATTAAACAGCACACCGCCCAGCATAATCAGCAGACGCTGCCATGCGGGTTTGCTGCGGAATTCATAGGGTTTAGCGGGCTCCTTCATGGCCTCGGTGTTCATTGACTCGTCGATCATGCCCGAGATGGCACAATAGCCACCCAGGGGCAACCAACCCAAGCCGTATTCGGTAGCACGCCATGATTTCTTGTTCTCGTTGGGGTTATTGTCACCCGCTACGGCCATTTCCTTGCCATGGGAGAACCATTTGACATATTTGCCTGGTTTCCATTTGGCAACAGTGAACCATGGATTGAAAAACAAATAGAATTTCTCAACCCATACACCAAAAATGCGGGCGAAAAAGTAATGTCCTAACTCATGAATCATTACAAGGATTCCCAGAGCCAGTATCAGCTCAACGGCTTTAATCCAAAATGTTGTGCTCATTTACTATAGTTTTTTGTTTTAGTTTTCAGTTTGTAGGGCCTCGCCTTGGCGTGGCCGTAAGTTGTCAGTCTAAAGCCTAAAGCCTAAAAGCTAACAGCTAATTCATCATTTCTAATATCTAATTAAACTCTCGGCTATGGCACGGGCCTCGGCATTGCTGGCTACATAATCCTCGTAGCCAGGATGCTCTACATGTGTTGCTTGCTGCATTGTCTGTTCAATGATTCTGTGTATGTCAGTGAAATGTATTTTGTCCTGCAAAAATGATGCAACGGCAATCTCGTTGGCGGCGTTCATCACACAAGGGGCTGTACCGCCAGTGCGTGCAGCGGCATAGGCCGTGTTCAACAGCGGAAACTTGTCAAAGTCAGGACGCTCTAGCGTTAGCTGTGCCATGTCCTCAATGGTCATCTTTCGGCAATCACTCGCCAAGCGGCCGTCAGGCAGTCCCAACGCATAGCGGATGGGCAAGTGCATGTCGGGGAGGCCCAATTGCGCCTTCACTGACCCGTCCTTGAAAGCCACCATCGAGTGGATAATCGATTGCGGATGCACCACAATCTCTATGTCTTGAGGCTCGATGCCGAACAGCCAGCGCGCCTCAATCATCTCGAAACCCTTATTCATCATCGTCGCCGAATCGATGGTGATTTTGGCACCCATTGACCAGTTGGGATGCTTTAGGGCATCTGCGGCGGTGACTTTATCCAGTTGCTCCTTGGGCAAAGTGCGGAACGGGCCGCCAGAAGCAGTGAGCCATAGCTTCTCGATGTCCACCATGCGTTCGCCCATCAGACACTGGTAGAAAGCGCCGTGCTCGCTGTCAACAGGGTAGAGTACACTCGAAGAGTCTTTCAACAGACGGTCGATCAATTCGCCTGCCACGACAAGGGTTTCTTTGTTAGCCAGAGCGATGCGTTTGTTTGCCCCGATGGCAGCGATGGTCGATTCCAGACCACTGTAGCCCACCATGGCAGTGACCACGGTGTCCACCTCGGGGACAGTGACGGCTTGGGCTATGGCTGCGCTTCCGGTAGCCACTTCAATGCCCGTGCCATCGAGGGCGTCGCGCACGTAGTCATAATATTGCTCATCGGCAATGATGACCATGTGGGGGCGGAACTGGCGGGCTTGGGCTATCAGCAGGTCGGCGCTGCTACGCGCCACCAGGAGCCATGCACTAAACAACTGCGGGTACTCGTCAATGATGTCAAGCGTCTGCCGCCCGATCGAGCCCGTGCTGCCCAGCACCGCGATATTTCGTCTTTCTTTTGTCATTTCCATTCAAAACTACAAAATTACACAAAATCCCAATACCATCAACACATTTCACGAACATTAATATAATAGAAGCAGTATTAGCAACTACCTCCTTAGTGGAACATGGAAATTATATTTTAGACCTGAAAAGACATCCGCGCTCCTTTTGACAGGAACGCGGATGCCTATTAAAACACTTCAGTGTGAAATCCAAGTTTTACTCCACACCCAGATCCTTAAGGGTGCGGGGAGCGGGAGTACCCGGCATGGGCTGGCGGTCCTTGAGCAACTCGAGGATGACCTCGATGGCCTTGTCAAGCTGTTGGTCAATGCCGTTGAATTCCATCACAGGGTCATTATCAATAACGATGTCGGGGTCAACTCCATGATTCTCGACAATCCAGTTGCCACGCGTGTCATAGTTGGTGAAGAAGGGGACGCGGATGTCGGTGCCGTCCATGTAAGGCAGTGAGCCGCTGATGCCCACGATGCCGCCCCATGAACGAGTGCCGATGACTGGACCAATCTTGTTCTCCTTGAAACTCCAGGGGAAGAGGTCGCCGTCACTGGCGCTATACTTGTTTACCAGGAGGACCTTGGGGCCAACGAGCGTGCGCTCGGGGGTGGTGCCGTTGTAGTTACTGCCACGGTACATGGTCAGGCGGTAGGGTTGACGCAGCAGGCGCTCAATGACCATCGGCGAGATGTTGCCGCCACCGTTGCCTCGGTCGTCAACGATGAGCGCCTCCTTGTCGGTCTGGGCGAAGAAGTAACGCGAGAATTCTCGCAGGCCCTCGGGACCCATGTCGGGGATATAGACATAGCCCACACGGCCGCCGGATTTTTCGCTTACATAGTCGATGTTGTGCTGTACCCACTCATAGTGGTACAGGGGATACTCGTCCTGGATGGGCTTGACGACGACCTTGCGGCCTCCGGCAAGCGTCAGTTCGGTCATCACGCCTGCCTTGTCACGCAAGAGAGTGTAAATGTTATTCACACCCTTGGCACTGACACCGTCGACGGCAGTGATAACATCACCCTCCTTAATATTCATACCCGGCTCCAGCAGTGGCGAGCGCAATGACTCGCGATCGGGGGCTCCGCGCAGGATTTTAGTAATCTTATAACCATCAGCCACCTGTTCCAGCTCAGCACCTAACATGCCGATATTGTGCTCATCAACCATGATGTGGTCACCGCCGTTGACATAGGCGTGGCCTACAGCGAGCTCACTAATCATGCCACCGATGACATAAGTCAAATCCAATCGGTTCTTGACATAGGGCAGCAGGGCAGCATATTTGTCATGCATTGCCTGCCAGTCCACGCCGTGCATATTCTCCAGGTAGAAGCCGTCGCGGTAGGCGCGCCAAGCTTCGTTGAAGATTTGGTTCCACTCCTGGTCATAGTTGACCGTGGCAATCATGTCGTCGAGGTTGACGGGTTCGCTCAGGTCGGCCTTGCGCGGTGTCAGGGGAACAATGTAGAGTTCCTCGCCCTTGAGGAAGGCTGCGGTCTTGCCGTCGGCCGAGGGGAACATCATGGCCCTGTCGGCAATTGACTCGTCTTTCTGTTCCTCAAAGTCAAACACACGCACTCCGCCACGGTTGCTGTACCACAGGTGAGTGCCGTTGCACACGAAATTGCCATAACTGCCGGCACCCAGAGGCAACTTAACAATGCGGTCGGTGATGCCTTCGATGTCGATGCGCATGGCGTTAGCGTCTGCCTGGGCTTTGCCTCCCTTACTTTTCTTGTCCTTGGGGGCAGCGGCGGGCGTCTCTTTCTCCTTGTTGCCACCTCCCATTACCTGGTCGTCCTTGGGCAGGAAAGGAGAGGGTGTGTCCTTAGAAAGCATCACTAGGTATATGCCTTCCATCTCACGGTAGGCAAAGTTCCACTCAATGCTGCTGTAGATGGGATTAAAGTCACGGCCTGAGGCAAAAATCAGGTATTTGCCGTCACTGCTGAATTCAGGCGAATTGCTGTCATACCAACGATCAGTCACAGGATATTCCTTGCGCTCGGCAATGTTGTACAGATAGACCACGCTGTACTCGTTGGTGCCCATGCGGGAATAGGCGAGCCACTTGCCATCGGGCGAGAAACTCGGGATGGGGATTTCGCCCATCTCATCAGTGAGCAGAGTCTGCTTGGCCTGGGTCTTGACATTGAGCAGCACCATGCGGTTCTTGCGGTCGGTATAGACAATCTGGCTGCCGTCAGGACTCCAAACCAGGTCGCGGATGTAGGTGTCGTTATCTTTGGTCAGCTGGATGGCCTGGTCACTGTTCACAGGGCGCATCCATATCTCGGTCTCGCCCGTCTGATCGCTTATGTAGGCGATGTTTTTGCCATCGGGCGAGAAACTCGGGATGGGGATTTCGCCCATCTCATCAGTGAGCAGAGT
>JAFZSS010000040.1 GCA_017619255.1 Muribaculaceae bacterium | reverse complement strand
TTCTGCATGAGCACCTTCGCCCTGAACACCACTCAGGAGAGCAACGGCGTGAGCTGGCTCCACGGCGAGGTGAGCAAGAAGATGTTTGCCGGTGTCTGGAAGGGCTACGCTCCCGAGGAGTCTCATGTGGGCTATGTCACCAATGGTGTTCACATGCCCACCTGGGCCGCCAGTGAGTGGAAGGTGTTCTACAATCAGGTGCTGGGCGACGACTTCATGGACAATCAGGAACTGGAGTCCTCGTGGGCACCCCTGCTGAATGTGCCTGACGAGAAGATCTGGGAGATGCGCATGATGCTCAAGCAGAAGTTCATCCGCTTCGTCAAGCGCGACTTCAAGGAGAACTGGCTCAAGAACCAGGGAGACCCCACCCGCATCACGAGTATCGTCGACAAGATCAACCCCGATGCACTGCTCATCGGCTTTGCCCGCCGTTTCGCCACTTACAAGCGTGCTTATCTGCTGTTCAACGACCTGGAGCGCCTGAGCAAGATTGTCAACAACGAGCGTTATCCCGTGCAGTTCATCTTCGCTGGCAAGGCACACCCCGCTGACGGTGCCGGCCAGGGTCTGATCAAGCGTATCATCGAGATCAGCAAGATGCCGGAGTTCTTGGGTAAGGTCATCTTCCTCGAGAACTACGACATGACACTCTCCAAGCGCCTTATCACGGGTGTCGATGTGTGGCTGAACACGCCCACGCGTCCCCTCGAGGCCTCAGGTACATCGGGTGAGAAGGCCGAAATGAACGGTCTGCTCAACTTCTCGGTGCTTGATGGATGGTGGTATGAAGGTTATCGTGAGGGCGCCGGCTGGGCTTTGACCAGCAAGCGCACTTACACCGAACAGGCCCAGCAGGACAAGCTGGACTCGGCAACCATCTACTCGATGCTCGAGAACGAGATCATCCCTCTGTATTTCGCCAAGAACAGCAAGGGTTACTCGCCCGAGTGGGTTCAGTACATCAAGAATTCGATGGTGCACATTGCTCCCAACTACACGATGTCCCGCATGATGAAAGACTATTTCCAGAAGTTCTATACACCGCAGACCGAGCGAGCACACCGCCTCACTGCCGACAATTATGCCTTGGCACGCGAAATCGTTGCGTGGAAACGCCGTGTGGCAGAACGCTGGGATGATGTCCAACTCGTTGGCGAAATCATGGGCAACCGCGACGCCATCGCCGGTGGTGTGGAGGATATCAACATCACTATGCGCCTTGACACCGCTGGGCTCGGACGCGACATCCAGCTGGAGCTCGTGATTTACCGTGAAGAAGACGGTCAGACCAAGTTCTATCGTAAGGCTGCCTTCGACATCATCAAGGAGGACGGTGATGTGCTCACCTATAACTGTCGCATGCCTTTCCGCGAGAACGGTATCTTCCGCTATGGCTTCAGGGCTTACCCATGGAACGAGAACCTGCCGCATCGCCAGGACTTCCCCTGCCTGAAGTGGTTCTAACATAGTACATACTAAGGCAAGATTACACGACCGCCTGGGCCGACAAGAGCCCGGGCGGTCGTGTTTTATGTCCTTCAGCCGCTGTCTGAACCAGTACAAAGACCTTAAAGTCTTTTGGACTTTAACGACTTTCATGACCTTATGAAATGGCCAAAAAGTCAAAATTCATGGATTTTTACTTGTTATTTCCGATAATGTAGTATATTTGTAGGTT
>JAFZSS010000039.1 GCA_017619255.1 Muribaculaceae bacterium | reverse complement strand
GGCGATGATGGGACTATCCGAAAGACCATATTGGTCGATAAAACGGGTAAAATCGGGGAAATCCTTGCTGGCCTGCGCCACCTCCTGCACAGTAGGATTGCCGACATAGGTCGCTGTATAATCACGCTCACGGTACCAATCGGGCTCAAAAGGCAAAATGCAGTACATGTGGTCCACATAGCGGCGGATGTCCTTGACACGCCACTCCTTCCATACCCACACCTTGGGCGAAATGAAATAATGGACGGGAATATTCAGATTGTGGGCATACTTGGCAACCTTGAGGTTGAATGACGGGTAATCCACGAGAATCAGCGCATCGGGTTGCCACTCATCGATGGCGCGGCGGGCCGTTCCCAAGAAGCCGAGAATTTTTCCCAAGTGCTTCACCACATCCATGAAGCCCATATAGGCCATGTCGCGGTAATGAATGATAGGATCCACACCGGCTTGAGCAGCCATCAGGTCACCACCCAGGAAGTGAAACTCTGCCTGCGGGTCTTCCTGCTTGAGCGATGCCATCAGGTGAGAGGCATGCAGGTCGCCCGAAGCCTCACCGGCAATGAGAAAGTACTTCATAGAGAGCGGCGTTTTAAGGTGATGAAATCAAACTCATAGGCATTGCGGTGATCACTGGCGTGATGCTCGCGGCTCACCTCCTCCCACTCTTCCATGTTGAGGGGCGGAAAAAAGGCATCGGCACTTGCCCAGCGGGCATGAATCAATGTCAAGTGCAACACGCCCACCAGCGGCAATGCCTCGGCATAAACCTGGGCCCCGCCGATGATGAAGACGGTATCGGTATCGGCAGCGGCGATAGCCTCTTCCAGGCTGTGAGCAACGGTCACACCCGGGTATTGCCAGTCGGCGTTGCGAGTGATGACAATGTTCTGACGCCCGGGCAACGGACGGCGCGGAAACGACTCAAAGGTCTTGCGGCCCATCACAATGCTGTGGCCCATCGTCACCTCCTTGAAGTGCTTCATGTCGGCTGGCATGTGACACAACAGGTCACCTTGGCGCCCGATGGCTCCATTCTCGTCAATCGCCACTATGGCTTGAATGCTTCGCATTATTTCTTTAGCTTTTAGTCCCTAGTCCTTAGTTTCTAGTTAATCTAGATCATCTAGAATATCTAGCACTTCCAGAACTCCTCACTCCTAACTCGTTATACGGAAACCTCGCCCTTGATGGCAGGCCATGGGTCATAGCCATCGAGGGTGAAGTCCTCATACTTGTAGTCGTCTATGCTCTTGACCTCGGGGTTAAGCACCATACGCGGCAGTGGGCGCGGCTCGCGAGAGAGCTGTTCCTTGATTTGGTCAAAATGGTTGCGATAGATGTGGGCATCACCGAAGGTGTGGACAAACTCACCCGGCTCCAGCCCCGTAACATGGGCCACCATCATCAGCAACAAGGCATAAGACGCGATGTTGAACGGCACGCCCAGAAAGAGGTCTGCGCTGCGCTGATACAGCTGCAGGCTCAACTTTCCGTTAGCGACATAGAACTGGAACAGCGAGTGGCACGGCGGCAGCTTCATCGTGGGCACCTCGGCAACATTCCAGGCGCTTACCATGATACGGCGGCTGTCAGGCGTGTTCTTGATTTGGTCGATGACTTGTGCGATCTGGTCGATGGTGCCTCCGTTGCCGTCAGGCCAAGCACGCCACTGGCTACCATATACGGGCCCCAAATCGCCGTTTTCATCGGCCCATTCGTTCCAGATGCGCACCCCGTGCTCCTGCAACCAGCGCACATTGGTGTCGCCACGCAGGAACCACAGCAGTTCGTAGATGATAGACTTGAGGTGCACCTTCTTGGTCGTGAGCAGCGGGAAACCGTCGGCCAGGTCACAGCGCAACTGGTAGCCAAACACGCTGCGCGTGCCCGTCCCCGTGCGGTCTTCTTTGTCCACGCCGTGCTCCATCACATGGCGCACCAGATCAAGATATTGTTTCATCGTCTTTTTATCATTTGTAGAGACGCCATTTGTGGCGTCCCGGATTTGTTTGATTTACCAGTTAAAGATGTTGCGCAGCAGCCACCACATGAGCACCAATGCCAGGAACAGCAACATGAGCAGCTCGGGATTGAAGCGGGCATACAG
>JAFZSS010000038.1 GCA_017619255.1 Muribaculaceae bacterium | reverse complement strand
AACAGCGGCTGAACCGAGGTGGGGAAAAGGTCAGGGTCGGGTGTAGTTGTTTCACGAGGAGGCTGATGCAGGAGCATAACCTTTCTGATAGCGTTCAGCCACCACTTGAATCCCGGATTGTCATCCGACAGACTCAAGGTGCCGCAGGGAGAATAAGCCAGGACAGCCGGCTGCCGGTCGTCACTGGAAACGATGGCAAAGCCTCCCCCCGCTTGGCGATAAAGGACCATTCCAGGGTAATATGCGACCTGTTCAAGCGGCCGCGAGGAACGGAGTACACGACTTGCAGCCGAACGCATCTGGACATCAGTCCGAACGCCGGCCAGTGCCGATGTTGCCGTCAAGGCAGTCAGCACAACAACAAGATACTTTAGTGTTTTCATGAGCAATAAAGCATTAGAGGTGGTATTCAAATTCTGGGTACAAATATAGTGATTTTTCAAGATGATGCACAATCGAGGCATTATTTTTCATTAGTCGCAGAAAAAAGTATCGTTACCATTCATTGCCAAAGGAAAAGGCCAGCAGCTGTGGCCAGTTTCCCGACTAATTCCAACAGGGCGGGAGAGGGGTTGTAGAGCGTCATGTGGGTGTCACCACCGCTAGCGGTAATGAGTGACACACCGTTATCAATCAGGACGCACAGGTGGCCATAATGCATAGCCGCAGTCAGCCATTTTTCCAGCATCCCGGGATCTGGATATAGCCATTCATCACCACCATTACGGCTCACTAGCAGGTCATGGTAGCAGTTCAGTTTCAGCAATACATCAGCAAATCTTCGGCACAGTTGCTCATGCCGGGGCTCCTCCAGGTAGTACTGCTCCACGGTGAAGAACTGCCCGCCGCCGTCTTTCGGCACCTGCGTCGGCAGAAAGTCAATCACCCAACAGGGTGCTTCCAATAGTCCCTTTACTATTTCGTCATAATCCTTTTCCATTGTCCATGCAAAGTTAGCGTTTTTTCAAGATATGAAAAAAACAGAGTAGCAATATTTGTATTACCACCGAAAAATACTATCTTTGCAAATTGTAACTAACAAAATGAATAGACCGTGGGCAAGAATAATAACAACAATAAGAGCGGGTTTGATCGTTTTCGTGACCGCCATCCTATCCTGATTAATTCAGCGCTGATGGCGCTGGCAATTGCGGCATTGGGCTATATAGCTCTGCTGTTTATCGATGTGTTTACCTCTCACGGCCAGCAAGTCCAGGTGCCTGATGTGCGCAACATGCCGTTGGAGAAGGCTATCGAGATTCTCGATGATGCGGGTCTGCGTTGGGAAATCAGCGACTCGACTACATTCTATGAGAACTACAAGCCCGGCACAGTCATCGACCAGGATCCCAAGGCCAAGTCCTACATCAAGAAAATCCGTATCATCTATCTGAGTGTGAACGCGATGCATGCTCCCATCATCCAAATTCCCAAGTTGATTGAATTGCCTGGTCGCCAGGGAATGGCGATGCTCAAGGCCATGGGTTACAAATATGTGACGATGGACAGTATCGAGAGCCAGTTTGCAGGTATGATTCTTGAAGTCACGGTTGATGGTCACAAGGTGGCGCCAGGCACTCCAGTGAGTGTGAACAGCAAGATCAAAATCACGGTGGGCGACGGCTCCATTGTGGACCTGAATCCCGAAATCGTGTTGGATCAAGAGACGATGGATTCCATCGATGAGGCCAATTATCAAGACGCTCAAGAAACCTACGAACAGGAACTGAAGGCCGCCCAAGAGCGCAAGGAACAAGAGCGCAAGGAGCAGGCCGAGAAGGATAAGAAGGAACAACAGAATAAGAATCAGAGCCAGAAGTCTGACAAGGATAAGAAAAAAGAGCAGGACAAGAAATCGTCAGATAAAGACAAGAAAAATTAATCCGTCATGGCACTGGACGACGAGCTGCTCGATGCCGAACTGGAGGCGAGTAGTGGCCACGAGATTCAATATGACTACAGTGAGCCCGACTTTACCGAGGACGGGCGCGACTACTGGGAGCACTACCACTATGTGGTGGAGCCGGGACAGGTTTTGCTGCGTATCGACAAATACCTCGTTGAACGCATCAAGGGCACCAGCCGCAACCGTGTGCAGAACGCCGCCGAGGCGCAGTGCATCCGCGTGAACGGCCGCCCTGTCAAGAGCAACTACCGTGTCCATCCCGGCGATGTCATCAGCGTGGTGATGGACCGCCCGCGCTATGAATGCGAAATTGTCGCCCAGGATATCCCCCTGAACATCGTCTATGAGGATGCCAGTTTGATGGTGGTCAATAAGCCCGCCGGCATGGTTGTGCATCCTGGCCACGGCAACTTTGACGGCACACTTGTCAACGCCCTTGCCTGGCACTTCAAGGACAACCCTGACTATGATGTGACCGACCCGCGCCTGGGCCTTGTGCACCGCATCGATAAGGACACCAGCGGCCTGCTGGTTATCGCCAAGACGCCCACCGCCAAGACCTCGCTCGGTGCCCAGTTCTTCAAGAAATCCACCAAGCGCCAGTATATCGCTGTCGTGTGGGGCGAGATGAAGCAAGAGGATGGCACCGTCACGGGCAATATCGGGCGCGATCCGCGCGACCGCGTGTTGATGAAGGTTTTT
>JAFZSS010000037.1 GCA_017619255.1 Muribaculaceae bacterium | reverse complement strand
TGGCAGTGTTGCCCACGAGGAAGCCGTCCTCGGTCCAGTGGCACAGGCTGTTGACGATGGCACCGGCGGCAAGCGTGCCGATGGTGGCACCCAGACCGTTGGTCATCAGCATGAACAGACCCTGAGCCGAAGCCTTGATGTTGGGGTCACACTCCTTGTCGACAAAGATGCCGCCCGAGACATTGAAGAAGTCAAAGGCAACGCCGTAAACCAGGCAGGACAGCACGATGAGGATGATGCCGGGGAACGCGGGATTGCCGGCTCCGAAGAAGAAGAACCTCAATACCCAGGCGAACATGGCGATCAACATCACCACCTTGATGCCGTAACGCTTCAGGAAGAACGGGATCAAGAGGATGCACAGCGCCTCGGCAATCTGCGACAGCGACACGAGCATCGTGGCATTGTTGGCACCGAAGGTGTCGGCCATGGCGGGATCGCTCTTGAAGTGGGTCAGATAAGGCGTTGCAAAACCGTTGGTCACCTGCAGCGACATACCCAGCATCGCCGAGAAGATGAAGAACATCGCCATCTTCTTGGTCTTGAACAACTTGAAGGCGTTCAGGCCCAGTGACTCGACAAGCGACTGAGACTCCTTCTTGATCAACTTGCAGCTAGGCAAGGTAAAGCAGTACAGGAACAGCACCAGACTCAACAGACCAGACACCATGAACTGCATGTAGGTGTACTGGAACTTGTTGGCATTCTCGCCCAGCGTGAAACCGAAGCTGCCATTGTCAAGCACGGCACAGTTGACAAACCACATCGTGGCGATAAAACCGATGGTGCCGAATACGCGGATAGGCGGGAAGTCCTTCTCGGTGTCCATGCCGTTGTCCTTGAGGATGGTGAAGGCCACCGTGTTGGACAACGCCAGCGTGGGCATGTAGAAGGCCACACTCAGCGTGTAGATGGAAATGAAGGCCGTCGGGTTCGGCGTCGGAGTGGACATGCCCATATAAGCCAGACCGATCATCGCCATACCGGCAATAGCATGGCAGATGCCCAACAGGCGCTGGGGCTGAATGTACTTGTCGGCGACAATACCCATGAGCGTGGGCATGAAAATCGACACGATACCCTGGATGGCATAGAACCATGCGATTACAGAGCCCATGCCGGCTTTTCCCAGGTAGTTGCCCATGCAGGTGAGGTAGGCACCCCACACGGCAAACTCCAGGAAATTCATCACGATGAGTCTTAATTTCAGATTTTTCATAAGAGTCTTATATTTTAAAAATTGATAGTTTCAACCTGCAAAAGTAACAAAAATCAATGGATTATTCCTCTTCTTCGGGAAGATTCGTCTTCTGGGCGATGATTTTTTGGATGCGGGCGGCCTTTTCATACTGCTCGAGGTCCACATAGCGCTGCATGCGGCGCTCGAGTTTCTCGACAGGCAGGTCCTCCAGGCGCACGGGTTTCTGCGGCTTGTATTCGCCGTCGCGGCGCCACTCGTAGCTGGTGAGTTTCATCACCTCCTCGGTGGTGTAGATCGGTGCGCCGGTGCGCAGCGCGATAGCGATGGCGTCGCTCGTGCGGGAGTCAATCTCCACATTGGTCGTGCCGTTGCTCAGGTGAAGCATCGCGGCAAACACACCGTCCTTGAAACTGTAGATGACAACCTGTTTCAGCTCAATGCCATAGATATGGAACAGGCTGACAAACAGGTCATGGGTCAGCGGACGCGGCGGCACCACCTGCTCGAGGTTCACAGCGATGGACTGGGCCTCGGCGGCACCCACCACGATGGGGATGCGGCGTGCCTCGTCGGGTGTGCTGTCGGCATTCTCCAGCAACAGGGCGTAAGCCCCTGGCTGCACCTCGCTGCGCGTGATGCCCAGCACCTTGAGTTTTATCATATTCTCGTTTTCCATATCTAACTCCTAACTATAAAGTGATTACTCCGCTGCCGTAGCACAGGTGACCCTTTGGGTCATAAATCACGGCAAACTGGCCCGGGGCGATGCCCTGAACATCCTCTTCGCTCTCGATGACCCACTGACGGTCGCCCGTGCGCGTGAATCGGCCACGCATCATGTGGGGTGTGTGGCGGTTCTTGAACATGATGTCCACGGGACCGTCAGCATCCTTCCACGGATTGCCCGAGATGAAATGCATCTCGTCGAGGCGCAGCGTGCGGCCATACTGCTTGTCGGTGCCGTAGCCGTTGGAGACATAGATGACATTCTCATCGACATTCTTGCGCACGACATACCACGGCCCACCGCTCAGGCCCAAGCCCTTGCGCTGCCCGATTGTATGGAACCAATAGCCGCGGTGCTCACCCAGCTTGCGACCCGTTTCCAACTCGATGATGGGACCGGGGCGCTCGCCCAGGTGACGGCGAATGAAGTCGTTATAGTCAATCTGACCCAAAAAGCAGATGCCCTGGCTGTCGCGACGATGGGCATTGGGCAGGTGAGCCTCCTCGGCGATGCGGCGCACGTCCTCCTTGGGCATGTTGCCGATGGGGAAGATGACG
>JAFZSS010000036.1 GCA_017619255.1 Muribaculaceae bacterium | reverse complement strand
CGGTCGGTAATGTGGCGCGCACTGCCCGTCACTGCAAACTCTAACGCATCATCGTCATATTTCACCTGATGAAACGCTTCATAGCCATCCTTGAGCATCTGCACAATCTTGAGCGTCTCTTCGATGTTCGGTTCCTCTATGGCGACTTGCTGGAAGCGACGCATCAGACCCTTGTTGCGCATGATATAGCGGTTATACTCCTCGTAGGTGGTTGCCCCAATGAAACGCACCTTGCCGCCCTCGAGATAAGGTTTCAGCAGGTTACTGGCGTCCATGGAGCCCTCACCGGTCTGTCCGGCACCCACAATATTGTGGATTTCATCAATGTACAAGATGGCCCCAGGCTCAGCCGCAACACCTTTCATTACGGTCTTAAGGCGTTTCTCGAAGTCTCCGCGATATTGAGTGCCGGCAATCAGCGCCCCTAGGTCAAGCTGAAAGATGCGACTGCCTCTCAAACTCTCGGGCACATTGCCATCCTCGATGCGCTGAGCCAGCCCATATACGATAGAGGTCTTACCCACACCAGGTTCACCGATGTGCAGCGGATTGTTCTTGTCCTTGCGGCACAGCACCTGTATCGTACGGTCCAATTCGGCTTCGCGGCCGATAAGCGGATTGTGGTCGGCCAAATGGTCGTTGATGCACAGCACATAATCGCGCCAAGCTGCCGGTGGTGCGCTGGATCCTGATGGCGATTCTTCGTTTTCTCTGTCTATAGGTTCATGTCCCTCATCACCTGCCTTTCCGTTACCGTGTCTTGCGTCATCATAAACCTGATTTAAGGCATTGATGAACTCACCCTTTTCCTCATCGGGCACAAGGGCGTTAAGACAATTGGCGGCATAGGAGTCATCCAACTCCTGCATGACATGCATCAGATGGGGCACATCGGCAACATCAACAGCGGCACTGACACACTGTTGTGCTAGTTCCCTCATCATGACCTGATACTGATACGACAGCACAATGGTTGGATTCTCCTCCTCGTCGGGCACCTTCTCCATTTCGTTGGTGCGCTGGCGCAACTTCCGCACCACTTCCTTTATCAGGTCTTCACTGGTGACATGGTTGAGGGCGGCGACAACCTCTTGCTCGCTCAAGGCAACAAGCAGCACATGCTCGGGAGTGACCATGCGTGACCTGTTCACGCTCGCCAACACGGTAGCGTTGGTGAACACCTTTTCCAAGCTCTCAGTTATTTCCATTTTATAGTCGGGCATCTCTTATTCTTTATAAATGAGGTAATGACAGAAATAGGTATAAACACGGTAAAACTTTTATTCAGGCTCACAAGTAATATTGAGCGGAAAACCTTCTTGGCGCGCCATAGATGTTGCCAGCGATGCCTTTGTCATCGCGACATCATAGCTGTACACTCCTACCACGGCACTGCCCTCACGATGCACTTTCATCATGAGCACAACAGCTTCCTCAGTAGGCTTGTTGAAAACCGTCCTCAAGATGTCGGTGACAAATTCCATTGTCGTGAAGTCATCATTGTGGAAAATCACCTTATACAACCGGGGCTCCTCGATGCGTATTTTCTGTTTGGTCGCCGCACCTGTGCCGGTGCCTTGATTAGGTTTGTTTGCCATAAAAAAACACTTGTTATACCTGTACAAAAATAATCATTTTTTTTGAAATCAGCAAATACCATGCCAATAGAAACAGGCGACAAGTATGTCATGAAATAGTGGACATGACGGACATTTTTTCACAATCGATGCGCTCATCCAATAAATAATCACTACATTTGCACCTGATGAATGGAGCTCATGTTATGACACGCTTGACTACATTTTGGTTTATTTTGGTTACTATCATCTCGGTTCTCGCCTTGCATTTGACAGCGGCAGCCGAGCCTGTTGACTCTTTGTATCATGCCTACCTCCGTGCCGACGAACACAGCAAGGTCCAGATCGTCAACGCCATTGGTAAGGAATTGAACAATACGGGAATCACCGACACACTCTACCAGTGCGACCAGTCCACCAAACACGGCAAGCAGGAGGCCATCCTTCATTATCTCATGGCCGAGTACTTTTTTGACCAGGAGCGCTATGAAGATGCTCTTAACCAGGGCACCCTCGCACGAGACCTGGTCATGAAAGAGAAAAAAGCCAGCAAGCTCCAGAGCGATGTGTTGGGACTATTGAGCAGCGCCCAGTATCGCTTGGGCGACTATGACGGCGCCCTAATGACATTACTGGCGGCCTACAAGGTGGACAGCGACTTACGGGACCTGAAACTCGTCAGCAGCGACCTGAACTCTCTGGCAGCCATCTACCTCGTTGTCGAGCAACCCCGGCAAGGCATCAAGTTCATTGATAAAGCCATAGAAATAGAGCGTAGACTTAAACGCCACGACCGCTTGGCCATCAGGCTTGGCATGGCCAGTGAACTCTACCTCATCAACAAAGAACCCGAGAAGGCCATGAAAGCCATAGAAGAGGCATACAATATTGACAAGCAGGCAGGCCGCGAAGAAAAAGCCGCTGTCAGACTCGTACAAAAAGGCGCCATTCTTGAAAGTCAGGAACTACTTGATGAAGCCCAGACTGCGATTGAATCAGCTTTGCCGGTACTTGAACACTACAATTCCCTCTATTCCTTGGCTGTGGCCTATAACCAGTTGGGTAGCATAGAGAAAAAACTCGGGAACTTGGACAAAGCCACACAGTTTTACAAGAAAGCCCTGGAATACAGCATCAAGTGCGGCACGCCCAAAACCGAGTGCACCGCCGAACGAGGACTGTGGGAAACTCTGCGCGAATCCAATCCTACCGTGGCATCGCTACACCTCGAGCGCTATACCGTCCTGAATGACTCCATCTCCAACGAACTGATTTTCGCCCAAATCAAAGTGGCGGAGGTCACCAACAAAAACATGGAACAGACCGAACTGAGCCAGAAGAGTGAGTTCTTCAACAAGCTAATCACTTGGGGTGGCATCTTGTTCGGAATATTGCTGCTCACGGCTCTGGTCGGGCTATTCTACGCTTGGCGTAAGGGGAAAAATGCGCTGAAGATGGCACGCCAGACTGAGGAGTTGAGGTCGCATTTCTTTACCAACATCACCAACGAATTACAGACGCCATTGACCGTTGTGCTAAATGCCGGACGACAACTGTTGGACTGCGAGAAGACCTCGGTATGTGAGTGCAAGCAGTTGGGTGAGATGATAGTCAGCCATGGCCAAAACATGTTGGGACTGGTTAACCGTCTCATTGACATCGACAAGACGAGAAGCTCAATAGAGCCACTTGACACCAAGCCCGGCGACATCGTCATGTTCATCAGGATGCTTGTTGACAACTTCACCGAAGCGGCTCAGCAGAAATTGATTTCACTTGAATTCACCTCACCCCTGAAATCTCACACGGTAGTCTTCGTTCCCGATTACATAAGGAAAATCCTTAACGGACTGATTTCTAACGCCATCAAATTCACCCCCCGCAACGGAAGAATCAACATAAGCCTAGTAGTTCCAGAGGATAACAAGATACGGCTTCAGGTAGCCGACACAGGCAAAGGCATACCCGTCGAGGAACGCGACCGTATCTTCGAGCCGTTTTACCAATCCGTCAATGGTGATGACGGTGTGGAAACAGGCTTAGGACTCTCGCTGATCAACCAACTCGTCAAGGAGATGAACGGCAACATCACTGTAGAAAGTGAACTGAATTCGGGCACGACTTTCACTATTGATTTTCCCGTTCAGGCCATCGAGGACAACGAGAAGATCGACAATGAGATATCGCTCTATGCCGAGAGTCGCCTACGCCCTAACGGGGACATGAAACAGAAACCCCTGGTGTTCATTGTGGAGAACAATGAGAATGTCGCTTTCTTTATTGCCAGCCACCTCAAGGCCGACTATAACCTGCGGTTTGCCCGTGACGGACGCGAGGCATTGAACAATGCCCAGGATCTGGTGCCTGACTTAATCGTCACTAACATCACTATGCCTGTGATGGGAGGCAAGGAATTTATCGAACAGGTCAGACACAACACCGCACTTAGTCATATCCCCATTATCGCGATGACATCCAACACGAGTGAGCAGGAGCGCATATCATGTATCGAGGCGGGAGCCGACTCGGTCCTTGTTAAGCCCTTCAATTCCGATGAATTGCGTTTATTGGTGAGCCATTTCATCAAGCAGCAGTCAACACTTCGTGAACGATTCATCACCACGAGCACTGATGTGTCCTCCAGTGACGACACACCAGTCCAGAGAAGTCGAGAAGACCAAGAGTTTATCAATAAACTCGTCGATGTCATCCATGCCCAGATGGCTAAGGATGACATCGACATGGAGCACATTGCTGCAGCTTTATCATTCAGTCGCAAGCAGTTACGCACTCGTGTCATGAGCATCACGGGGTTGACGCCAGTAGCATTTGTCCTGCAGGTAAGGCTCAACTACGCTCGCCGCATCATCAGCACCCAAAACCTGTCTTTGACGGCTGTTGCAAACAAATGCGGTTTTCAGAACCTGTCACATTTCTCCAAGGCCTTCAAGCAACAATTCGGCATCAGCCCGCTACAGTTCCGCAAGAACATCGACAACATGAGCAACCCGAAGTCGATGAGTTGATATTCTGTTGGCAAGATCGTCACAAGTGTTTTTCTATCAATTTGCTTGACACCTTTCAAGTATATTTTGTACCTTTGGGCAATAAAAACTATTTCAACGCTTTTTTATGAAACATATCATAATAGCCGTTATGTTTTTTTGGAATTTACTGCTGGGACAACAAGTCGAGGCCGCAGACTGGGCCAATAAGCAGCGCTATGCCCAAGCCAACATGGAACTGATGGCAGGCGAACCAGACCCTCAACGCATCGTACTGATGGGCAATTCCATCACCGAGTTCTGGTATGAAACCCACCCTGTTTTTTTCCATGAGAACCATTTGGTGGGTCGCGGCATCAGCGGCCAAGTCTCCTCGCAGATGCTGGCGCGCTTCAGGCAAGATGTTATAAACCTCGAACCCACCATCGTCGTCATCAACTGCGGTACCAACGACATTGCCGAGAACAACGGACCCTATGACGAAGACATCACAATGGACAACATCAAGTCGATGACCGAGTTGGCTCTCGCCCACGGAATCGAGGTCATTATCACATCGGTGCTGCCGTGTGACACTTTCTGTTGGAATCCGGCGGTGAAGGATGTCCCAGAGAAAATCAACAATCTGAACTTGCGCATTCTGAACTATGCTGACTCGACTCCGCATATTCACTTTCTTGACTATTTTAGTTCCATGACCAGTGATGGGCGATCCATGAACAAGCATTACAGCGATGACGGCGTTCATCCCAATGCCGCTGGATATGATATCATGGAGACAAAGCTTATTGACACACTGCAATCACTCAACCAATAATACATTATTCATTTAACCATAATCACATTTATGAGAAAAACTGTTATTCTATTCATGGCATTATTTGCAATGAGTGCAACGGCAGGCAATCCAGTCAAGGCCGTTGACCGTGACAACCTTGATACCAGTACTGCCCCTGGCACGAATTTTTATCAGTATGCCTGTGGCGGATGGAAACTTAACAACCCTCTGGATCCGCAGTATGCACGCTTCGGCACCTTTGACCAGTTGGCTGAAAACAGCCGAAAACAGGTAAAAGACATCATAACAACGCTGGGTAATAATAACCCGCAGGGAAGCATCAAGCAGAAAGTGGGAGACCTCTATGCCCTGGGCATGGACAGCGTGAGGCTCAACAGCGAAGGGATGGCCCCCCTCAAAAACGATATTGACAGGCTCAAAGCATTGACACGAGGTCAATTCATCACTGCCATAGCCGACCAGCATAACGGCATCGCCAGTCCTTTCTTCAACTCTGCCGTCATGGCCGACTTGAAGGATTCCAACACCAACATGCTCTATCTCATGCAAGGTGGACTGGGCATGGGCGACCGTGATTATTACCTTGACAAGGATGCCAACACCGTCAAGGTGCGTAACGCCTACATCAACTACATCCAGCAGATTTTTCAGTTAATCGGTTACAAAAAAGGCAACGCCCAGAAAGCCGCACAACATGTGATGGCTATCGAGACGGCCCTAGCCCAAGTGGCTATGACTCGTGAAGAGACGCGCGACTACAGCAAACTCTATAATGTTGTCAGCATCGACCAACTCAAGGCTGATTATCCCAATATTAATTGGAATCAATATTTTAATACGCTCGGTTTGAAGAATATTGATAAGGTATGTGTATTCCAACCCAAGTCATTGGCTAAAGTCAACGAGATGATGAAAAGCCTTAAAGAAGAAGACTTCAAGGAATATCTCATCTTCAAGTATGCCGATGCCGCATCGCCCTATCTGAGCGATGCCTTTGCCGATGCCAACTTTGACATGTACAGCCGGGCGATGTCGGGCAAGCAAGTGAAAATGCCGCGCTGGAAGCACTCCCTCGATGTGCCCAACACCATGCTCGGTGAAGCAGTTGGCCAGTTGTATGTTGAGAAATACTTCCCCGCCGACTCCAAGAAGAAGATGCAACAACTTGTTGACAACCTCAAGAAATCCTTAGGCGAGCACATCGCAACCCTTTCATGGATGAGCCCAAAGACCAAGGTGAACGCACTGGTGAAACTCAATAGCTTTACCGTAAAAATCGGTTATCCTGATAAGTGGCGTGATTACAGCGGCCTGAACATCGACCCCAGCAAAAGCTACTGGGAGAATGTGCTCGCTGCAAGACGCTTTGAGGCTGAACACGAGTACTCACAACTCGGCAAGCCCGTAGATAAAGAACGATGGTACATGACCCCGCAAACCGTCAATGCCTATTATGAGCCCTCGAGCAACGAAATCTGCTTCCCCGCAGGTATTCTGCAGGCGCCCTACTTCGATCCTAATGCAGATGATGCGTGCAACTATGGAGCCATCGGCGTCGTGATCGGTCATGAGATGACCCATGGCTTTGATGACCAAGGACGCAACTTTGACCAAAACGGCAACATGGTGGACTGGTGGACACCCGAGGATGCTTCCAAATTCCAAGAGCTTGCAGACAAACTGGGTGCACAATACAGCGCCGAGATTGTAGCCGATGATGTGCACGCCAACGGCACCTTCACCATGGGTGAGAACATCGCCGACCATGGCGGCCTGCGCGTCGCTTACAGCGCATTCAAGTGCACTGAGCAAGGCAAGGGTAACACACTCATCGACGGTTTCACCCCCGACCAGCGTTTCTTCTTGAGCTACGCTAATGTGTGGGCAGCCAACATCACTAAGGAAGAAATGCTGCGCCGCACCAAGGTTGATCCCCACAGCCTGGGCGTTAACCGTGTGAATGTAGCTATCCGTAACCTCGAGGAGTTCTTCAAGGCATTTGACATCCAGCCCGGAATGCCTATGTGGCGTGACCCGGCCGACCGTGTCATTATCTGGTAACTACTCCAGACCACAACACCTCATCAGGGGCGGTGCCGTTTGGCATCGCCCCTGATTGATAACTAGAGGATCTAGAACAACTAGAAAATCTAGTGGTTCTGGAAGATCTAGTGGTATAACAAAAAAACGAGGGAGCCGCTGTTTTACCAGTGACTCCCTCTTAGGGGGCGGTTACCTGCGCCTTCCCATGTCGCTGACCATTGGAGTGGTGACGCTTAGGGCTCTGTGCCAGGAACGGGATGAGGCGGGACACTCACGCGGCTGGCCACATGCGGGATATAAAAAAACGAGGGAGCCACTGTTTTACCAGTGACTCCCTCTTAGGGGGCGGTTACCTACTCTCCCACTTTCGCAGTACCATCGGCGTGGTGAGG
>JAFZSS010000035.1 GCA_017619255.1 Muribaculaceae bacterium | reverse complement strand
TGATGGGCTCCCAGCCCTGATAGCCGCCTTCACTGATAATCTCGTCGGCACCAGCCATACGGAAGACGGCCTCGCACTTGTGCGTCAGGTCATACTTGCCGCTCTCGAGCGACGAACGGTGGAACATCTCGACAACAATCTGGTTACCCGGGCGCATCTTCACGCTGGCAAGATTGGTCGAGGTCTCAACGAGGCCAGGCACCTCCATGCTCATGGCGGCGATGCCGTGAGGTGCTACATAAACGGCATTGACAACGCGGCGTGCGGTGTCGGTGTCGATGATGGTCTCAGGGGTGTCAACGCTCTTGCAGGTGATTTCCATCTTGGGCTCGGTGCGCTTGTACTCGTTCTTTACCTCGGCAATGAAGGTATTGAGAACGACGCTCAGCTTCTCTTTGTCCTCAGGCTTGATACCGATAACAGCGGTTGCAGCGTGAGCGATGGCGTTGTGCAGGTTGCCTGCATCAATCTTGGCCAGTTCATAGTCTATCTCCTCGCCGATGTTCCACAACAGGCGAGCAATCAGTTTTGTCGTGGTGGCGTAACCCAGGTGGATGTCGGCACCGCTGTGACCGCCATGGAAGTGTTCAAACTTGATCTCGAAGTAGGTGAGGTCCTTGGGAGCGGCCTCAGGCTTATAGTTGAACTTGAAGATGCTTACAAGGCCACCGGCGCAGCCCATGGTAATGGTGGCGTCTTCTTCCTCGTCGAGGTTGAGCAGGTAGTCACCCACGAGCATGTCGGCCTCGATGTTGCTGGCACCGGTCAAGCCGGTCTCCTCGTCAACGGTGGCGAGAACCTCCAGCGGTCCGCACTGCAGCGTCGGCTCGGTAATAGCGGCCAGAGCCAGGGCAAGGCCCATGCCGTCGTCGGCACCCAGCGTGGTGTTGTTGGCACGCACCCAGTCGCCATCCACGATGGTCTCGATGGGGTCGGTGTCAAAGTTGTGGGTCGAGCCGGGACCTTTCTCGGCGACCATATCCATGTGACCTTGCAGCACGATTCCCTTGCACTTCTCATAGCCGGGAGCGGCGGGCTTGAACATTGCCACATTGCCGGTCTTGTCAATCTTGTACTCCAGATTGTGTTTCTTGGCGAAGTCCACGAGCCAAGCGCGGATTTTGTCTAACTTGCCTTCGTCATTGCCCGAGGGGCGAGGCACCTTGGTGATCTCATCAAAGATCGACCAAACTGCTTTCGGATTCAAATCTTTTACTTGCATAGTAAAAAAAATAATGGTTAAAATGTTAGTATTAATATAGTTAATAGAATGTTTGTCTAAGCAAATCCATTTGAACCGCTAAGTTACAACTTTTTCTTGAAACTGCCTCTAATTGTCAATAAAAAATCTGAGGAAAAAACCGCTGTCTTTTTATCAGCAGACTTGTGCCGTTATAATCGATACAGTCTTTTTACGCCTGTTTTGCATAAATTTTGTTAAAACCATGCCTTTCGCAGACTGTTTTGGCAAAATATTTCCTAATTTACAACTTGAAACTCGCAAAGTATCACTAATTTTGCAGGTCATTTTTGTAAATAACGCAGATGATTAAGCTCTTGCTGTTGACATTAGTGATTGTGGGCCTGGCGGTGCTGCTGCTGGGCGTGAAGATATTCTTCGTGAAAGGGGGGCGTTTCCCCAACACCCACATTCACGACAATGCTGAGATGCGCAAGCGGGGTATCACCTGCGCCAAAGACAAGGATTTTTTTGAATAAACAAAACAAAGAACAATAAAGAAAAAGTCAAAAAAACATCGTTTGAAATGAACTTCATTAAACATTACACCAAGCTCGCATTGTTTGCCGCTGTCGTGCTGATGGCTTCTACCTCATGTAACGACAACAAGACCACCGAGGCCCCCAAGACCGCCGACGGCAAAGCTGTTGAGACGCTCAAGATCCGTTACATCGACGAGGACTCCATCATGGCCAACTACAACCTGGCTAAGGATATCAACGAGGCCATGCTGCGCCGTCAGAACCAGTTTGACGCCGCACAGAAACAGCGCGGTAACGAAATCAGCAAGTTCGGCAACGCCATGCAGCAGAAGTACCAGAACAACCAGTATCTGACCGAAGAGGCCTTCAATGCCGACCAGGTGAAGCTGCAGAAGATGCAGACCGATGCCGAGAACTATCTCGCCAACCTGCAGCAGAGCATCCAGAACGAGCTCAACCAGAGCCAGATTCAACTGCTCGACTCCATCGACAACTTCATGAAGGACTATGCTAAGAAGAAAGGCTTTGACATGGTGCTGCGCAAGAGCGCCACGCTCTATATCGACCCGAAGTTTGATGTGACCGATGAGGTCATCGAGGGTTTGAACAAGCGCTACAACAAGGTGGGTGGCTCAACAACAACCCCCGCTCCTGCTAAGCCTGCCGAGGCCGCTACCGCCAAGCCCGCTGCCGACAAGGCTACCGGCTTGAGCACCGAGAAACCCGCCACTCCCGGCAAGGTGGATCTCAAGAAAAAAGATTAACGCGATATTGCTACAATATCAGATGTCCGCACTACAGCTCGACTGTTGCGCGGACATTTTTTTACAAGTCTCGATACCAGTGAAATAATGCGGGCGCCCCTTAACGATGGGGCGCCCGCAGGTGTCATGTGGGGCTGTGGAGATTACCCGAAGTTGTCGTAGTGGATGGATGATGGATCCACGCCGAGTGAGTCAAGGACCTCGTTAACGGTCTGGCTCATCATTGCGGGACCGCACATATAGTACTCACAGTCCTCGGGAGCCTCGTGCTGGCCCAGATAGGTGTCGCGCATCACGGGAGCGACAAAGCCTGCCGTGTACTTCACGCCTGCCTCGTCGGCAACGGGGTCGGGACGGTCCAGTGCCAGGTGGAAGTGGAAGTTGGGGAAGTCCTTTTCCAACTGCAGGAAATCCTCGAGATAGAATACCTCGCTTAACGAGCGTGCGCCATAGAAGTAGTGCATCTCACGATCACGCGTGTTGAGTGTGCGTGTCATGTGCAGGATTTGTGCTCGCAGGGGGGCCATACCGGCACCACCGCCCACCCAGATCATCTCCTTCTTGCTGTCGAAGATGGGGTGGAAGTCGCCATAGGGGCCGCTCATGATGACTTTGTCGCCCGGCTTAAGCGTGAAGATGTAACTTGAGGCGATGCCCGGCATCACATCCATGAAACCTGTGGCGGGTTTGGGCTTGAACGGCGGTGTGGCAATGCGCACGGTGAGCATGAAGCGGTCGCCTTCGGCAGGATAGTTCGCCATGGAGTAGGCGCGCACTGTAGCCTCATCGTTGCGGCACTTGAGGGAGAACATGTCATACTTTTCCCAAGTGGGCAGGTACTCGCCCAGTGATTCCTTGTCAATGTCCTTGTCATAGTCCATCTCATACTCGGGAATCCTGATCTGCGCATAGCTGCCGGGAATGAAGTCCATGTGCTCGCCCGGGGGCAAGGCAACGATGAACTCCTTAATGAACGATGACACAAGCTTGTTGCTCACGACGGTACATTCATATTCCTTGACCGAGAGCACGCTGTCTGGCACTTGAATCGACAGGTTGTCCTTTACTTTGACTTGGCAGCCCAGGCGCCAATGGTCTTGCTGCTCCTTGCGGGAGAATTGACCGACCTCGGTGGGCAAAATCTGGCCACCGCCCTCGAGCACTTGCACCTTGCACTGGCCGCAGCTGCCCTTGCCGCCGCAGGCACTCGACAGCATCACGCCGTTCTCGTGCAGGGTGTTAAGCAGGGTGTTACCGCTGTTGACCTCCAGCTCCTTGGTCCCGTTATTGATGTTGATTTTCACTTTGCCCGACGGCACCAGGTAATGCTTAGCCACGAGCAGAAGGATGACGAGCATGAGCGTGAGCACGAGGAACACGATA
>JAFZSS010000034.1 GCA_017619255.1 Muribaculaceae bacterium | reverse complement strand
TTTCAGTCACATCTTTGAGTTGGGATGGACCATGGTGTGCCTCACAAGCGGCATCCGTGTCGCCATCAACTACAACCCCAAGGAAATCCAGCGCGCCGTCAAGGAAGTGCAGCCCAACTATATGTGCAGTGTGCCGCGCTTCTGGGAGAAAGTATATACGGCTGTCAACGACAATCTGGCCAGCGCCAAGCCCGTGGTGCGCATGCTGGTGAAGCGGGCCATCGCCGTGGGCAAGACACGCAACATGAAATATGCCCGTTTGGGCAAGAAAGCTCCAGCCGTCATCGAGAAACAATATCAGTACTTTGAGAAGAAAGTTTTCAAGAAACTCAGGGGTGCCATAGGCGTTACCGACGGCAAGATGTTCCCCACCGCCGGCGCCATGCTCAGCGACAACATCACCGAGTTCCTTCATGCCGTGGGCATCAACATCTGCATCGGTTACGGACTGAGCGAGACCAACGCATCAGTCAGCTTCTTCAAGCCGGGCGAGTGGACATTGGGCACCATCGGTATGCCCATCTCGAGCATCAAGGTGAAAATCGGCGACAAGAACGAGATTCTCGTCAAAGGTCCCACCGTGATGAAAGGCTATTACAACAAGCCCCAAGAGACTGCCGAGGCCATCGATGCCGATGGCTGGTTCCACACCGGCGACTGTGGCGAGATAGCCCCCACAGGCGAACTCATCCTCACCGAGCGCCTTAAGGACCTGTTCAAGACCAGCAACGGCAAATATATCGCTCCACAGGTGCTCGAGACGATGCTCGGCCAGGATAAGTTCATCGAGCAGGTTGCTGTAATCGGCGACGGCCGTAAATATGTGTCGGCGCTCATCGTTCCCGACTTCGAGGAGCTCAAGTCCTACGCCGAGAAGAAGAACATCGTTGCCAACCGCGTCGAGGACCTGGTCAACAACCCCGACATCCGCAAGATGATTGAAGAGCGCATCAACGACTACCAGAAAGGGCTCGCCAGCTATGAGCAGATCAAGCGATTCGTGCTGCTGCCCAAGGCCTTCACCATGGAGTCAGGTGAACTAACCAACACGCTCAAAATCAAGCGTGCTGTCATCAACAAACGCTACCGCCCACTCATCGACGCAATGTATGCCGCCGACTTCCACAAGAAAAAAGAAAAATAAGCTGTTAGCATTTAGCTATTAGCTGTTAGACAACAGGTTTTAGGCAACAGGTTTTAGGCGATAGTCATCGTACTAAAAACCAGAGACTTAAAACTAAAAACTAAAATAATGATTACACAAGAACAACTCAAGGAACTGCAACAACGCAAAGAAGACCTCAAACGATATCTTGACATCGACGGTAAGAAAATCGAGGTCGAGGAAGAGGAACTGCGCACCCATGTACCCGACTTCTGGCAGGATCAGAAGGCCGCCGAGGCACAGATGAAGAAAATCAAGTCACTGCGCAACTGGATCAATGGCTGCGAGGAAGTGGAACTCGCGGTAGATGAAGTGGCAACAGGTTTTGACTTCGTCAAAGAAGGACTTGTCGAGGAGAGCGAGCTTGACACTTTATACTCCAAGGCCCTCGCCATGCTCGAGAAACTCGAGCTGCGCAACATGCTGCGTCACGACGAGGACAAGATGGATGCCATCCTCAAAATCAATTCGGGTGCCGGCGGCACCGAGAGTCAGGACTGGGCGTCGATGCTGATGCGCATGTATCTGCGCTGGTGTGAACGCCACGGCTACAAGACCGCCATCGAACACCTTATCGACGGGGACGAGGCGGGCATCAAGAGCGTCACTATCAGCATCGAGGGCGACTTTGCCTACGGCTACCTCAAGAGCGAGAACGGCGTGCACCGCCTGGTGCGCGTGTCTCCCTATAACGCCCAGGGCAAGCGCATGACATCGTTTGCCTCGGTCTTCGTCACCCCGTTAGTCGACGACACCATCGAAATCACGCTCGACCCAGCATGCATCTCATGGGACACTTTCCGCAGTGGCGGTGCCGGCGGTCAGAATGTGAACAAGGTGGAATCGGGCGTTCGCGTGCGCTACCAATATAAGGATCCTTACACGGGTGATGAGGAAGAAATCCTCGTCGAGAACACCGAGACCCGTGACCAACCCAAGAACCGCGAGAACGCCTTGCGCAACCTGCGCTCCATCCTCTATAACAAGGAATTGGAGCATCGGCGCGAAGAGCAGCGCAAGGTCGAGGACAGCAAGAAGAAAATCGAATGGGGCAGCCAGATTCGCAGCTATGTCTTTGACGACCGCCGTGTGAAAGACCACCGCACCAACCACCAGACCAGCGATGTGGGCGGTGTGATGGATGGTGACCTCGACGACTTCATCAAGGCCTACCTCATGGAGTTTGCCGAGAGCTAAGTGCTCCCACCCTATTATACCCTATCCAACCCTATCAACCAAAACGAGCAATGAACGAGAAATTCACTATCGTCAAGGTCAGCGGCAAAATCGTTGAAAAAGCCGACGAGCTGCGCACATTTGTCAAAGCATTCTCCGCCATAAAGGGCAAGAAAATGCTCATTTTCAGCGGCAACATGATGGCTCAGGAAATTGGCAACAAGCTGGGTATCAAGACCAAGCTCATCGATGAAAGGCCCGTTGTGAACGCCGGAACACTCAAACTGCTCACTATGGTCTATGGCGGATTGGTGAGCCGCTTGTTCGTTTCACTGCTCCAGGGCAACAAAGTCAACGCCCTGGGTGTCACTGGTGCCGACATGAATCTCGTTACAAGTGTACGCTTACCTGACGGCAAACTGGGCGACACTGGACAAGTGCGGCATGTCAACACCGCCGGCATAGTCCAATTGCTCGATGCCGGCATTGTGCCCGTGCTCGCTCCCATCACACATGACGGACGCGGTAACCTCTTGTTCAACGAAACCGACGCCATGGCCGCCGAAATCGCCCGTGCTCTGGCGTTGCGCTATGACATCACGCTCATCTACTGCTTCGAGAAAAAAGGTGTGCTGCTCAACCCGCATGACCCCGACAGCGTGGTGGCTGAGCTGCGGCGCACGCGCTACAAAGCCCTGCGCGAGATGGACATCATCAAGGACTGGTTCATCAACAAAATTGACAATGCCTTCACAGCTATCGACCATGGCGTGAAAGAAGTCATCATCACCTGTCCCTCGCAACTGGGCAAAGCGGACAAGGGCACCCACATCAAGGCTTGACATGCCGCTCCGGTTGGCACATGATTTGCATTAGAATACCTCGGTAATAAACAGAGAACAGAGAATAGAGAATAGAGAACAGAAACTAAAAACTTTAATACAATGAAGGTTGCT
>JAFZSS010000033.1 GCA_017619255.1 Muribaculaceae bacterium | reverse complement strand
GAATTCGTTGTTGCTCCCGTTACCGGCATCGACGAGATGATGTCTGGCAAGACCGTCAGCAACGTACGCTACTTCAACATGGCTGGTCAGGAGATGACCGATGCTAACGGCATGACCATCGTCGTTACCACCTACACCGACGGCACCACCACCTCCGTTAAGGTGATGAAGTGATACCATGCACACAATGTGCTGTAAAATATAGTAGTATATAGTAACCATGATTGTGAGTGCGTCCCCGGGGCCCTGCCGGCCTCTAGGACGCACTCTTTTATTAGGGAGAGAGATGCCTATGGGACGGAGCTACTGGATTCGGTAGTTCTTCCTTACCTTAATAATATAATTATTAAAATAATGTAGAATCAAAAAAATCTTTCGTCCCCTAATCGATATCTCGATAAAAAGCAGTACCTTTGCACCCGATTTTCAAAAAAGCACTCACAATATTATATGGCAAAGAATTTAGTAATCGTTGAGTCCCCTGCAAAGGCGAAGACCATCCAGAAGTTTTTGGGTAATGAATACAAGGTGATGTCGAGTTTCGGACATATCCGCGACTTACACAAAAAGGATTTCAGCATCGATGTGGAAAACGGTTTTAAGCCGCTCTACGAGATTCCCGAGGACAAAGAGGATCAGGTCAAGAAGCTCAAGGATGAGGCTGCCAAGGCCGATGTCGTTTGGCTCGCGAGTGATGAAGACCGCGAGGGAGAGGCTATCGCCTGGCACCTGTTTGAGGTCCTGGGGCTGTCGGCCGACAACACGCGCCGCATCGTCTTTCATGAGATCACCGAACCTGCTATTCTCGATGCCATCAAGCATCCCCGTGCCATCGACTTGAACCTCGTTGATGCCCAGCAAGCCAGGCGTGTGCTGGACCGTATTGTGGGTTTTGAGCTCTCGCCGGTGCTGTGGCGCAAGATTATGCCGGGTCTCTCGGCAGGACGCGTGCAGAGTGTCGCCGTCCGTCTGGTGGCAGAGCGCGAGAAAGAAATCAAGGCCTTCAAGAGCGAGCCTTACTACCGTGTGTCGGCGCAGTTCGCCGGCAGTGAGGGTGGGGAGTTCTCTGCCGAGCTCAACAAGCACCTGCCCGACCATGAGTCGGCGATGGCATTCCTTGATGTCTGCAAGGCCGCAAGTCAATCCGATAATGGTTTCAAGGTCACTGATGTGACGGTAAAGCCGGTGAAGCGCACGCCCGCGCCGCCTTTCACCACCAGTACTCTCCAACAGGAGGCTGCGCGCAAGTTGGGCCTCTCGGTCAAGCAGACCATGCGTCTGGCTCAGCGCCTGTACGAGGATGGTTTGATTACCTATATGCGTACCGACTCGGTTAACCTGAGCCAATTGGCGCTTGGCACCATCAGCAAGGAGATCAAGGAGAACATCGGCGAGCGCTACCTCAAGGTGCGCCACTACCGCACGACCAGCAAGGGCGCCCAGGAAGCCCACGAGGCCATCCGACCCACCTACATCAACAACCACACGATTACGGGTACTTCCCAGGAGAAGAAGCTCTATGACCTCATCTGGAAGCGCACCATCGCTTCACAGATGGCCGATGCCGAACTCGAGAAGACTACAGCCAACATCTCCATTCAGGGGCGCGACGAGCAGTTCGTCGCCGAGGGCGAGGTAGTGAAGTTCGACGGTTTCCTCAAGGTGTACTTTGAGAGTGCCGACGACAACAGCACTCTGAACGCTGCTCCTCATGAGTTGCGTACCCTGCCTGTCTTGAAGAAAAACGATGCGCTCAACGCCCTGTCGGTGTCGTCAATTCAGCGCTACACCCAACAGCCTAACCGCTACACCGAGGCTTCACTCGTGCGCCGTCTCGAGGAACTGGGCATCGGTCGCCCGTCGACCTATGCGCCCATCATCTCCACTATCCAGGACCGCAATTATGTTGTGAAGGGCGAGGATAAGGGGCAGAAGCGCGAGTATGAGGTTATCACGCTCAAGAACGGCAAAATCACCACGGGTGCCAAGAGTGAGATTTTCGGCATTGAGAAGGGCAAGCTCATACCGACCGATGTGGGTATGGTGGTGAACGACTTCCTCGTGAAGTACTTCCCCTCGATCATGGACTATAACTTCACGGCTAAGGTGGAGGATGAGTTCGACGAGGTGGCCAAGGGCAATGTCGTTTGGAACAAGGAAATCGCCGACTTCTATGAGAACTTCCATCCGAGCATCAGCAGGGTGTCCTCGTTGAGGCTTGAGCACAAGGTGGGCGAGCGCATCCTGGGCAACGACCCTGAGACCGGCCTTCCCGTGATGGTGAAAATCGGTCGCTATGGGCCCTTGGTGCAGATGGGCAGCGCCGACAACGAGAACAAGCCGCGCTTCGCTTCCCTCCAGAAGGGACAGAGCATTGAGACGCTCACGCTCGAGGAGGCGATCAAGCTGTTTGACATGCCGCGTGACCTCGGGGAGTTTGAGGGTGCTGAAGTCACTATCGGTGTAGGGCACTACGGGCCGTATGTGAAACATGGTGGTAAGTATGTTTCCATCCCCAAGGAGATGTCGCCTACGGCTATCACTCTGGAGGAGGCTGTCGACCTCATTAAGGCTCATCGCGAGGCCGAGGCCAAGAAGGTGCTCAAGACCTTTGACGAAGAGCCTGAACTTAAGGTGATGAACGGCCGCTACGGACCTTACATTGTTTATATGAAGCAGAATGTGAAGATTCCGAAAGGCAAAGATGCCGAGTCACTTACGCTTGAGGAATGCCGTGAAATTGTTGCCGACGAGTCTAACCATTCCAAGGGGGCTGCACGCAAGCGGGCAACGCGTTCCACGGCCAAGAAAACGGCCAAAAAATGACAAGTGATCTTTGAGCAAAACTTTAGGCTGCGCCCGATAACATATTCGGGCGCAGCTTGTTTTGAGAAGACCTGAAAATTTGCGCAAAGAATAATCAGTCTAAATAGCGAAAATATTTTCTTTTTTGAGGCCCTAATCAAAAAAATCATCGTAATTTTACCGACTGGAGAGAGTAACCACCTTGTTTTCGGTGAGGCTCCTCCAGCAACTTAAGCCCGTTATTTGTTTGGGTGGCATTTAATTACGATGTCGTTCTTCAAGTAAATTTGATGGTTTTTGGGCCGTCTCGGCTTGTGTTGCGGCCGTGAAATGAGAACAACTAAAACAAACCAATACTAAAAGTAAAGAAATTATGTCTTTTTTCAATTCTATTAAGAAAGCTTTTGGTGGCTCCGGTGACGAGGAATATGATGTTTTCGGACAGCCCACCACCTTTGTGAACCCCTTTAGCAAGGACAAGAATGTGCCCGGTCGTGAGCACGAGGATGATGATGTGAAGATCGCTGTGGACAAGCAGGAGGAATATGCTATCGACGCCGAATATGCCGACAAGGCCGCGCGACTCATGGACGAGCACACCCATGCAGTCATCGACATGCTCAAGGGCAGCTGGAAGCAGGAGCGTGAGGCGCTCATGAAGAAGGTCGAGGAGGTTGACAAAATCGTTAACGAGTTCAAGGAGAAAGCCCAGGTGGCCGAGAGTAAGCGCCAGCAGGCGCATACGCGCGCTACCGACTTGACCAACAAGGTCGCCGAGATGGAGGCCGACTATGAGAAGCTGGAGATTGAGAAAAAGAGCCTCGAGAGCCGCATCAAGGCCATGGAGGTGCGTGGTGATGACTCCGGCGAGTTGAATAAGAAAATCGAGGAGCTCAATGCCACCGTCGAGGAGCTGCAGAAGCAGGTGGCCGACAAGGACGCTGAGATTGAACGCCGTGACAATATGGCCATGCCCGCCGGCGACGAGCCCACCTTGGAGCAGCTCAACCTGCAGATCGAGCAGCGCGACGAGCTCATCGAACGCTTGCGCGCCAATGCGTCTGAGCTCGAGGAGCGCCTGAATGCCGCTGCCGAGGAACTCAAGCAGGCCGAAGAGCTCCAGAAGACCATCGAGGAGGTGGAGGAGTTCAAGGACAAGAAGAATTCTGAGATTTCTTCCTTGCGTCAGCAGATCATCGACCTGCAGAAGCGCTCTTCGGAATTTGACGAGATGCGCAAGGCCAATATTGTGCTTACCGACGAGAAGGAGGCCCTCCAGAAGGCGATTGACCAGCTCGAGCAGACTGCTAAGCAGAATGCCGAGGTTCAGAATCGTCGTAGCATTGAGACGGGTAATCTCATCGACGGGCTCAAACAGCAGCTCGCCTCGGTGAGCGCCGTGGCCGAGGACTACAAGCGCAAGTTCAACTCCTTGAGCATGGACGGTAATGAAAAGGCCGCTAGCTTTGCCAAGATTACTGCCGAGCGAGACGACGCCAAGGCCGAGCTCAAGCGCACCCAGGTGACCCTGCAGAAGAAGCAACATGAGGCGCAGGCCATGAGCGACGCCATCGCCGAGAAGGACCGCCGCATCGCAGCCCTCACCCAGCAGTTGGAACAGATGGCAGGGGCCAGCAAGGCCGCAGGTCAGAGTCCTGCAATCGATGTGCCCTTTGATAGTGATGATGCTTTTGAGGACGCCCCCTCGGCACCTCGTCAGGGTGATTCCGCCATGGGTGCCATCGATGACATCGACTGGGCTGACGACGGTTCCATGCCGCCGCATCCCGGCGAGGATCCTCGCCAACTCTCCCTGTTTTAAGCGCGCTGAGGATTCGGCAGCGTTCCGTGACAGGTGATCGCATGATTAGGGGGTGCCGGTGTGCACCCTCTAATATATTAATGACATTAGGCCGTTTTCTCGCCAGAAAATACTTAACAAATGTTATTTTCGGCAAAAAGTGAGTCGAAAATTTGGTCACTATGAAAAGTGGTTGTAATTTTGCCTCGCTTTTGCGGCTCACAATATGACAAATTGCGTGAGCGATTTTTTTGACGCCTTTTTCGGGCGGTATGTGAGGGCCTGAAAGCGTGAGTTCATTGAAATGTTTGCAATGAGGAAAATTGACAGTGCAGAGACAAGGAAGGGAACCTCCCGAGTCCCGCGTCAAGATTCCGAGAACAGGTAGAATACAGATTGAGCACAGCAAGTCCCGGTGCCCTCCGCGAGGGGGAGCGCCGTGCCGGGAGAGACAACATCGCCGTTGCGTTTTCATTAGAAAAAACAAAAACGATAATACAACAACGAAGAGTTTGATCCTGGCTCAGGATG
>JAFZSS010000032.1 GCA_017619255.1 Muribaculaceae bacterium | reverse complement strand
GACCTTCAAGTGCTCGGTCAAGTGGGCAATACGGTATGAGAATAATGCTATCTGGGCCTCGGGAGAACCAGTGTCAGTATTGCTTTTGCCGTAAGTGCCAAAGATCTCTTTCTTTTTCTCTGAATCTAAGTACATTACAATAAATATTTAAAAAATTATTTCGAAAAGCGGTGCAAAGTTACTACAACTTTTTGAAATGGCAATAGAAATCAGCTATTTTTTTTACCACAGTACGGGCGAAATACCGTGTTGAACGAGGTAGTCGTTGGCGCGCGAGAAATGATGCATCCCGAAGAAGCCGCCACGGTTAGCCGATAGGGGAGAAGGATGTGCAGCCGTGAGCACCAGATGGCGTGAGCGGTCAATGAATTCGCCCTTGCGTTTCGCATACGAGCCCCAAAGCATGAAAACCAAGTGCTCACGCTCCTGAGCTAAATGAGCGATGACATGGTCGGTGAAAACTTCCCAGCCCTTGCCTTGATGTGACAATGGCTGATGGGCCTGCACCGTCAGCGTCGCATTCAACAGCAGCACGCCCTGTCGTGCCCATCGTGACAAGTCTCCGCTCGTGGGAATAGGAGCGCCCACATCGTCATGTACCTCCTTAAAAATGTTCATCAGTGATGGAGGGAACGGAATCCCATCGTTCACGCTAAAACACAAACCATTGGCCTGACCGACACCATGATATGGATCCTGCCCAAGGATGACTACCTTGACGGCATCAAACGGAGCAGCATCAAACGCCGCAAATATCTGACGACCAGGTGGAAATACTTGACGAGACTGATATTCCTGTCGGACAAAATCAGTCAATTGTTTGAAATAAGGCGCATCCCACTCGCTGGCGAGAACACGGTTCCATGAAGGCTCGATGCGTACTGTCATGTCAGTTCAGTTTTATGCTATATAATTGTGATATATCTTCATCGCAGGAAGCACAACAGCAACGGCTCAAATTCCTGCTTGTTTTGCAAAATTACGAAAAAAGCCGTAATTTTGCACCCGCTATGCCGTGAAAACATCATCTTGGACCCGTAGTTCAATGGATAGAATAAAGGATTCCGGTTCCTTCGATTGGGGTTCGACTCCCCACGGGTTCACGCGGAAACGATGTAATTAATTGGTTTACAATTAATTACATCGTTGTTTTTGTGACACTTTGTTTGTAAGGCAGCCATTCTTTGCATGTTTTTACCTGATTGAAAATGGAGTAAATAGCTATCCAGGTAATAGGGTGACCAATGTTTAAAAAGTAGGTCCCTGACTTCATCATCATAAAGAGGAGTCAGGGACCGATATGTAAGTGCTGATATGTCTTGAGACAGGACTACTTAACGGTGAATGTAGCCTTGAGGGGGAGGTTGTCGCTGGCGGTGCCCACGAGTATCGTGCGCTGGCCGAGCGAGGTGGTCCAGCCGCCCTTGCTCTCGTCCCAGTATTGGAAGGCGCGTCCACCGATGGTGATGGTGACATCCCGGCTCTCGCCAGGTTGGAGGGTGACTTTCTGAAAACCACGCAGTTCCTTAACGGGCATCTCGACGGTAGTGCTGTGGTCGCTCACATAGAGCTGGACGACCTCAGCGCCGGCACGATTGCCGGTGTTCTTGACCGTCACGGTGGCGCTCACAGAACCATCAGCAGCGACCTCGCTCTTGTCGATGCGCAGGTTGCTGATGGCAAAGGTCGTGTAGCTCAGTCCGTGGCCGAAGGCGAAAGCCGGTTTGATATTCTGCTTGTCGGCCCAGCGGTAACCCACATAGATGCCTTCCTTGTATTCCTCGTCGATAATCTTGTGATTCTCACGCCATGTTCCTGGATAGGTATTCAGTGCATGGGCGCCCACATCGTTAAGGCTCACGGGCCAGGTGAAGGGCAGTTTGCCCGAAGGATTGACATCTCCCACGAGGACGCTGGCGAGCGCTGTGCCCGCTTCGCTGCCGATGAACCAACCTTGCACAATGCCGGGAACCTTGTCACGCCAAGGCATCGCCACGGCGTCGCCTGAGATGTTGACAAACACGATGTTCTTGTTCACCTTTGCGAGCGCTTCAACAAGGGCATCCTGGCCGTAGGGCATGTCCATGTGCTTGCGGTCATGACCCTCGGCATCTTGGTAGTCGCTCTTGTTCAAACCGCCGAAGATGATGACATAGTCGGCCTGTTTGGCCTTGGCGACCGCCTCGGCGATGAGTTCGTTAGCCTTACGGTTGTCGGCAAGCGACTGTCCCGTGGTCACGCCGTTGTAGTTGCCAGTCGTGTCGCCCACATAGCCGCGGGCGAAGTCCACCTCGATGCCGGTGCCTGCCAAGCGGGCTTTCAGTCCGTCGAGCGGCAGAATCTCATGCTGCGCCTTGAGCGAACTGCTGCCGCCGCCCACGGTCATCATCTTGATGGCGTTCTCGCCGACGACAAGCACCCGCTTGGTCTGATTCAAGTTGATGGGCAACACGCCATGCTTGTTTTGCAGCAAGACAATGCCGTCATTGGCAATCTGCCGTGCCACATCATAGTGAGCCTCGCTGCAAAGGAAGCCGCGGGCACGATTATTGGACATCGTGGTGCGGAAATACAACCGCAGCACGCGGCGCACTTTCTCGTCGAGTTCGCTTGTCGTGAACTTACCTTCCTCGATGAGTTTCTTGTAAGGCTTGGCCATGTAGTAGGCGTCGTAGGCATTGCTGGCGCCCCAAGCCAGACCGTCGGTCCAGCTGCCGAACTCCATGTCCAGTCCGTTCTTTACTGCCTGCTCTGTGTCATGGGCACCGCCCCAGTCGCTGACCACCACGCCGTCATAGCCCCAGTCGCCTTTCAGTATCTGATTGAGCGTGTACTGGTTGTGGCAGCAGTGCTGGTCCTTGTACAGGTTGTAGGAACCCATGATGCCCCAGGTATGGCCTTCCTTGACGGCGGTCTCAAACGCGGGCAGATAAATCTCGCGCAACGCACGGTCGCTGACGATGACATTGACCTGATGGCGGTATTCCTCGTCATTATTGAGACAGAAGTGCTTGACACAAGCCGCTGTTCCAGTGGACTGCAGTCCCTGGATATAGGGGGCCACCATGCGCGATGCCAGCAACGGGTCCTCGCCCATATACTCAAAGTTGCGGCCGTTCAACGGCGTACGGTTGATGTTCACGCCGGGTCCCAGAATCATATCCTTGCCACGGTAGCGCGCCTCTTCGCCCAAGGCACGGCCATAGCGTTCGGCCAGTACCGGATTCCACGATGCGGCGAGACAGGTCAGAGCAGGAAATGCCACACATGAGTCATTGGACTGTCCGGCCTGTTCCCATTCGTCCCACAATACATCGGGACGCACGCCGTGAGGTCCGTCATCGGTCCAGAAGTCGGGGAAACCAAGGCGTTTTACACCGGGTGCTGAGAACTTGCTCTGGGCGTGGATGACGGCGATTTTCTCATCGAGCGTCATGCGATTCAAGGCATCCTCGACGCGTTGCTCAATGGGCGCGTTGTCGTTCAGGTACAGGGGTGTTTGGTCAGTCACCTCTGTCGTCCCTAGACCCAACGACTGGATGTAGTCGGTCTGCGGGGTACAGTGCTCAAAGCGGCTGTTCTCCACATACTGCATCAGCAGCCTGCGGAATGTATCCTGGTCGGGACGCGCCTCGCGCAAATCCTTGTAGGTGGTGCGGTTAGCTTCGGAATACTTCACCACGATGTCGTCCCAATTTTCAGGCCTGGTGATACCCATCATGCAGGAGCTGTCAATCTTCTTGTAGGGCCAGAAGGTGTAGCCGATGTTGGCTTGCTTCATCACATTGACCAACTGCGCCTGCCAATCATTGGTGTTGTGCCCCGTTTCGCCCATATACATCGGCAGTCCCGTCTTGTCGCGGAAATCGATGTAGTCCTTGATGGCCTCGGCCGTGGCTTCACCGCCGTAGCGGTGGCAGGTGTACATGATGTTGTCATCGAAGGTCCAGTCGGTGAACATGAAGAAATCGGAGTTCCAGCGGGCACCGCCCAACAGGATGACATGATTCTTGTCCACCTGACGGATGGCCTTGACGGTACGCTTGTAGAGCGGTTCGAGTATCTTGTTCAATTCATCCTTGTTCTCGAAAAAGTGGGCTATCGGCTCGTTCATCAGTTCGTAGCCGAGAATCACCGGCTCGTCCTTATAACGGGCGGCGATGCGCTGCCAGATGTCGATGAACAACTGCTGGCTCGGCTCACTCTCGAAGAGCCAGGGATAGCCGTGGCCGTCATCGATGTTGTCACCCGTCTGTCCACCAGGACAGTCGTGCATGTCAAGAATCAAGTAGAGACCCGTTGCGCGGCACCAATTCACCACCGAATCAATACGGGCAAATCCGTCTTGTTCCTTGGAGCGCCCCATATAATCTTCATCGGTGAAGAGCCTGTAGTTGAAGGGCAGGCGGATGGTGTTAGCCCCCTGTTGGGCGATGAAAGCGATGTCGGCTCGGGTGATGTAGTTATCCTTGAACTGTCGCCAGAAATCAGCGGCAAAGTCAGGCCCCACGGCCTCCTTGATCATCAGGTCAATCATCCATGGCGAATTGGTCTTGCTGAAGCCGAACATGTAGCCCTCGGGGTTGAGCCAATTGCCCAAGTTTGTGCCTTGAATATAGAGTTTCTTGCCGTTAGGTTGCACCAGGTCGGTTCCTTCCACACGGACAAACTTCCCTTGGGGCTTTGCGTAAAGCCCCAGGGAAAGAATAAGAGAGAGTATAATTACTAAAGATCCTCTCATGGAGTCGTTTGGGTTATATGATTACTTCTTTTGGAAAACGCGGATGTAGTCTACTTCCATCGTTGCGGGCAATGCACTCTCGTCAACGCCTTGAGCGCCACCCCAGTCTCCTCCCCATGCGAGGTTGAATATGATGTAGAACGGGTCGTCATAAGGCCAGTCGTCGCGACCCAGGCCGCGATTGTCATAGCTCAGCTGCTTCTTACCGTCCACATAGGTGGTGATGTTCTGAGCTGTCCATTCTATCGCATAGGTGTGGAACTCGCCTTCGGCGCCCTTGCAATACATCTCGTGAGTCACCTGGGTGCCATTGGTATGGACATGGGCTGTTGCATGCAGGCTCGACGATACATAGTCGGGGTGGTAACCCACCTCTTCCATAATGTCGATTTCGCCATCGGCAGGCCAACTATGGAAGTTGACGGGCATCATCCAGAAGGCGGGCCAGGTACCCTTGCCTTTAGGTAGCTTGATGCTGGCCTCTATGTAGCCATACTTCCAGCCCTGGGCCTTTTTGGCATAGACACGGCCAGAATAAACCTTACCGTTCTCCTTAAGGGCAGTGATGCGCAGATGACCGTTCCTCACCTCGGTGACGAGTGCGCCACCAGGCGTCTTGTGGTTCACATAGTTTTGCAACTCGTGATTCACCCATCCACTGTTCTGAACCTCATGTGTCCAGTCGTTGGCATTCAATTCAGAGCCCGAGTCAAACTCGTCATGCCACACGAGGGTGTATCCATCGGGAGCATAGTAGGGCGACTGGGCAGCAGCTTCTTGCGAGATGTTGATGGTCTTGCGCGCAGCACCTGACATGATGGTGACAGCACCGGTGCGGGCATCGGTTAACGGATTGGCCTTCACCGTCACCGTCACCAAGCCCGACTGCGAAGTGGTATTCTTGGTGTCGATGACGATGAAGTCCTGATCGGCATAGGCGCCCCACTCCTTTCCCGTGGTGGATACATTTACGGTATATGTTCCGCCGACGGCAGGTGCCTCGATGCGGTCCTGTGAGACGGTGATGGACACCGCTGGCTGAGGCTCGTCGTTGCCATCTCCACCGCAGCCCAAAAGGGCTACGGCGAGAGAGAGCATTAGTGTATAAAGCATGAATCGGTTCATCTTGTCAGATTTGATAAATTTGGCTATACCTCAGCCATAAAATTTTATGGCTGAGGCTCGCACAAATATTATTCTCCCTGATGCTTTTGGATAATGAAGTTACTGATTCGGGCCTCGAATCCGGCAGGACAACCGCCAAAGTCGAAGATGAATTTACCCTGGTCGAACTCGATTTCCTCGCCATTGTTCTTCGCAACAACGCCAATGAACTGAATAACATTCTCGCCATCTTCGAGGACGAAGTCACCCCTGTAGCAGAGCGTGTTGGGGTCATTGGTGACATCGGGATCCTTATTGACCTTCACCGAGCAACGGCCCAATTCCATATTGGTGTTGATTGTGACGCGCACATCATACTTCTGTCCTCTCTCGATAACCAGGGGAACACCGGTAATCGAGCACTGTGCCTGCCACTCCGATACGGTTGCGTTGTCGGCCTTGACAGTATAAACACCGTCGGCATAGGAGAATGTCGGGTCAGCAATCTGCTGCCAACCGGCATCTGCCCACCAGAAGTTCATGTTGCCTGCCGTGTTGAAGCCAATGCCCAGGTTCTCGGGAGAATTGACATCAACCCAATCAACTGTGGGTTCGTCGGGGATATCGGGCAGTACGGTGCCGTCATCATTGGCATGGTCCTTCAGGACGATGTTGGAGATGTTGACAGTAGTACCGGCCTGGCATCCGCCGAAGTCGAAGAACAAGTTCACGCGCTCCATGTCGATACCGGGCATGTCGCTCTTCCAGAAGATATAGTCCTGACCAGCCTTCAGGTCGATGCGGTCGGTGAAGTAGAAAACATTGTCGTCGCCGTCCATCACGAGTTTCACAGTGACACCGTTCAGGTCCTTGTCGCTGTTCAGGATGCAGGAGAAGTCATAGTTCTTGGTCGCTGTCGTGGAGATGTTGGTGGTCTTGAAGGCCATCTGGGCTTGCCACTGGTCGGTAGTGGCCTCTGGCAGGTAAACAGTATACTCATTACCATTAGCCTCAAAACCGGGATCAGCAATCTGGCTCCAGCCGGGAGCGTACCAGAAGAACATGTTGTACTCTGCGTTCTTCCACAAGTTGTATTCGCTGTTGGGGTCGAAGCCGGTGAATCCCTTCTCTTCGGGCTCGCTGGTGAAGATAAAGTGCCAAGCAATGCTACGGTCGGGGGTCTCATAGACGAGGACCATCTTCTTGGCTGTCAACGACTCGATGCGGAAACGAGGATTCTCATACTGGGCATCGGAACTGATGTAGGGGAATGCCGTGTTGGGAGCCAGTTGGATAAAGGTCTGCTTGCTCACATTGCCGTCGGCATCCTCCCAGTCATACACCTCAAAGGACCAAGCAGCGCTCTGGCTGCCGATGGTGGCATCCCAGTCGGCATCCTGATGGCCCCACTTTGTGGTTCCGGTGTTCACATAGGTCAGGCCATCCTCACCGGGATTGTAGGTGAAGGTGCCGCCCTTGCGGTTCTCGGCGGTGAAGGAGATGCGGTCGTCATACATACCGAAGTCCTTCTTTTCGTCGGGCTGTGCCGACCACCATCCGGTACCGGCAGTACCAGCAGGACCGCAAGCCAAGTGGGCCACTTCCTTGTGGTCAAAACGCCACTCCTTCTCGGTGATGCGGCGGAAGTCGTTGGTATAGTCAATCTTTGACTCGTTGAAGGTGTATTCCTTCTTCACGCCGGTCTGGCTGATGCCATTGCGGTTGCCAAGGCGCAATTCAATGGTGTGAGTGCCAGCCTCGTCGTTCTTGTAACCCACCTCATTGAGGGTGGAGTAGGCCGTTCCGTCAAGGATCCAGATGGGATAGGTGCCGGGCTGCGGAGTGTAGCTGGCAATCATCTGATTGGTCTCCTGGTCAACGGAAATCTGGAAGTCCACGCCGCTCACCGTGGGGAGGCCGTTGGGGTCTGCACCCTCAAACTCGTCAGGCGAGCAAGCAGTGAAAGCGAGAGCCAAAATACAATAACTGAAAAGCGTTATTGCGCTGCTTATTTTGTTGATCTTGGTAAACATAATCGTAAATGTCTATTTCTGATTACTAATCGATTTAATAGTTATTCTGAACCAGCGTGGGATCAGCATCGAGCTCAGACTGTGACAAGGGGATGTACTTCTTGCTCGGTGTCCAACTGTTGGTGCGATAGCCGTAACTGTCGGGAACCAAGACGGTAGAAGCCTTCTGAGTAGCACCAGCGATGCCCTCGGCACGCACGAGGTCAAAGTAACGCTTGCCCTCGCCGCAGAATTCCAGGTGGCGCTCGTTGAAGATGTCGTCGATGGTGACACTGGCGAGTGCGTCGAGTCCGGCACGGGTGCGTACCTCGTTCACATAGCCTGCGGCCTCGGCGGCGCTGCCGCCAGTGAGGAGCAGCAGCTCGGCTGCATTCAGCAAGGTCTCGGCATAGCGGTAAATGCGCTTGTTGTTATTGTAGTTCAAGTTCTTGGAAGTTGGGCAGTCCTGATTGTTGGCTGACTGCGGACGATACTTGCCATGCCAGATGTGGGTGTCCTGGTAGCGCTCGGTGTAGCTGTAACCGCGAACATCCCAGCAAGTGACATCACGACGCAGGTCATTCTCGGCGTACATATTATAGGCCTCCACGCGCATCGGCAGGAAGCCCCAACCGTCGTTGCCGCCGTCCCAGCCTTCACCGCCGCCCCAGCCGTTGGGGGAGCACAGGGTGGGGAACACGGTGCCACCGGCAGCCAAGGGAGTGCCCCAGTCGCGCTGGGCCTGGTCGTCGTTGTAGTTAATCTCGAAGATGCTCTCAGAACACCACTCGCCGCTCTCTTGCCACAGGTCATAGAAGCTGGGGTTGAGACTGTAGTTGCTGTCGCTGATGATCTGCTTCATGTAGGCGAGCGCCTGAGAATAACGGGAGTTGTCATTCTGGTACATGACCATCTCGGCATAGAGCATATAGGCGAAAGCCTGGCTCACGCGACCTGCCTCGGAATTGGGCCAACGCATCGGGAGCACATTAGAGGCGATGATCTCCTCAAGCTCCGGCAGGAGTTGGTTGTAAATCTCGTCGGCGCTCATCTGCGGAGCAGTGTAAGGAATCGAAAGGTTCTCCAGATAGAAGGGCACATTACCGTAGTAGTGCCACAGGATGTTGTAATAGTACACGCGCAAGAGACGGGCCTGCATCTCCATCGAGCGACGGAAACTTTCGCTGGCTTCGCCTTCCCAAGT
>JAFZSS010000031.1 GCA_017619255.1 Muribaculaceae bacterium | reverse complement strand
ATCACATCACCGACAGCGAATAGCAAGCTACCTACCGTGAGCAGGAAGTAAGCAAGTACTTCACGCCATAATTTCTTCTTTGGATCAATCTTAATCATAAGTATTATTCTCTGAATTTGGGCGCAAAGGTACTCATTTTTCAGACAATAAAAACAACAGGTATGACCACAAAGACATCTTTATTCCAAATCTTTTTTGTTTTTCATCAGTTTTTTCGTCATCAGATAGTATAATGTGAGAAAAATCCATTATCTTTGCCTACGGCAAACTAATTTAAAATAAGAGATATTATGGCAGACAAAACACCTACTCCGCACATCGGCGCCAAATATGGCGAGATTGCACCCACAGTGATTATGGCCGGCGACCCCTTGCGCGCCAAAATGATGGCTGAACGATATTTGGAAAACCCCACGCTCTATAACCAGGTGCGTGGCATGTTAGGCTACACCGGCATGTATAAAGGTCAGCGTGTATCGGTCCAGGGCCACGGTATGGGCATTCCCTCGATCGGCATCTACTCTTACGAGTTGTTCAACTTCTATGATGTGAAGACGATTATCCGTGTAGGTTCGGCAGGCTCAATGCACCCCGACCTGCATATCGGTGACCTGGTGATGGCCATGGGTGCTTGCACAAACAGTGCCTATGCCATGCAGTTCCACCTACCCGGCGTGTATGCCCCCATCGCCGACTTCGATCTGTTGCGCTCTGCCGTGGAAAAAGCCGAGGAACTGGGCTACCGTTACAAAGTGGGTAATGTCTACTCGTCAGATGTCTTCTATGATGACACCCCTGACACTGCTTGCTGGCAGAAAATGGGTGTCCTCGCTGTTGAGATGGAAGCTCCCGCCCTCTACATGAACGCAGCCCGTGCCGGAGCCCGTGCCCTGTGCTTGTGCACCATCAGTGACTCTCTGGTAACCGGCGAGGTAACCACAGCCGAAGAGCGCCAGAACAACTTCACCCAGATGATGGATGTGGCCTTCGGAATCATCTGATTGAGCTTCTTGTCCATCATTTCTATTTTCTAACTTTCTAACACTTATACAGATAAGGAAGTTACATTATGGCTATGCTATCCCGAATCACCGAGCTGTTTGAGATTGACTATCCAGTGATTTCAGGCGGCATGGTGTGGTGCAGCGGGTGGGAACTCGCTGCTGCCGTAAGCAATGCCGGAGGTCTGGGACTGATTGGCTCAGGCTCGATGACTCCCGAAGTGCTGCGCGAGCACATCGTCAAGTGCCGTCAAGCGACACAGTACCCCTTCGGCGTAAATGTGCCGCTGATGCGGCCGCAGGCCGCCGACCTGATGGAGGTCATTGCCGAGCAGAAGGTCCCCATCGTGTTCACCTCGGCCGGCAGTCCCAAGAAATGGACTGGCTGGCTGCATGAGCGCGGCATCAAGGTCGCCCATGTCGTCTCGTCGTCGGCATTTGCCGCCAAGTGTGAAGCCGCCGGGGTCGATGCCGTTGTTGCCGAGGGTTTTGAGGCTGGAGGCCACAACGGAAAGGAGGAAACCACCACGATGTGCCTGATTCCTGCCGTTCGCCGCGCCACCAGCCTGCCACTCATCGCAGCGGGAGGTATCGCCACCGGCGAGGCCATGCTGGCGGTGGAAGCCATGGGCGCCGACGGCGTTCAAATAGGCACCTTGTTTGCGCTCACCCAGGAGAGCTCCGCCCACGAGAACTTCAAGCGCCTGTGCCTCAACCTCGAAGAAGGAAGCACCCTGCTCCACTTCAGGAAACTCTCACCCACCCGTCTTGTAAAAAACGGCTTTCAAACCGCAGTACAAGAGGCAGAAAACCGAGGAGCGACCGAAGACGAATTGCTAGAGCTCATCGGCATCGGCAAGACGCGCACAGGCATCTTTGAAGGCGATGTCGAGAACGGCGAGCTGGAAATCGGTCAGGCAGCCAGCCTGCTCAAGGGACGGGAAATCGAACCAGTCGATGTTGTAATGCAACGCTTTGTTCAAGAGTACTACATTGCGCGCAAACAGCTCATTAACCAGGCAATGGAAGAGCAGATTTCAAGGAGAACTTTAATTTAATCAAAAATTTAAACAACAACTTCAATAATATAGAATCAAATAACTATGTCACAATGGTTTGAATGCAAGGTCAAGTATGACCGCACGATGGAAAACGGTGTCATGAAGACCGTTTCGGAGCCTTATCTTGTTGATGCACTGTCATTTACAGAGGCCGAGGCCCGCATCACCGATAAGATGCAACCCTACATCAGCGGTGAGTTTAAGGTTGATGCTGTGAAGCGCGTCAACCTGAGCGACATTTTTTATAACGAAGGCGGCGACCGTTGGTATAAGGTAAAAACAAACTTCATCACCATCGACGAGAAAACAGCAGTGGAAAAACGCACCGCCAGCTACCAGCTGGTACAGGCAAGTGATTTCAAGAGCGCACTGGCTACCTTCATGGAAGGAATGAACGACACAATGGCCGACTTTGAGATCGCCTCGATGACAGAAACACCGCTGATGGATGTGTTCCCAGCCGACCTGAGCGAGACCCGCGCCGACCGTGAGGCGCGCCAGAAGGCACAGAACAAGTCCTGACAACTCATGGCAAGCATCAAAGACAATTTAGACAAGGTCATCGCGCAACTCCCTCAGGGTGTGCGACTTGTGGCTGTTTCCAAATTCCATCCCGTGGAGGAACTGGCTGGGGCTTATGATGCCGGCCAACGCCTGTTCGGCGAGAACCGCGCACAAGAGCTTGTAGCCAAAGCACCTGAACTCCCAGAAGATATCCGCTGGCATTTTATCGGTCACCTGCAGAAGAACAAGGTGCGCGCCATCATGCCCCATGTGAGTGTGATTGAAAGCGTGGACAGTGTCAAACTGCTGCAGCTCATCGAGAAAGAGGCCGCCCGCATCAACCGCACTGTCGATGTGCTGCTGCAACTGCATGTGGCACAGGAGGAAACCAAGAGCGGTTTCAGTATTGACGAGGTGCTGGAGGCTGGCGAGGCTGGACTGTTGACCGAGAATCTGCCTCATGTGCGCGTGTGTGGCGTGATGGCGATGGCCTCGCTGACCGACGACATGGAGCAGGTGGCACAAGAGTTTGACCTCGTGCGCCGCACCTATCTCACGCTGAAAGACGGCCCGTTTGACGAAAGCCCCTACTTTAACGAATTGAGCATGGGGATGAGCGACGACTGGCAGGTCGCCGTCAAGTATGGGGCGACACTGGTGCGTATCGGCACGGCAGTTTTCGGGCCCAGAAAGTATTGATTTTTTGTCAAGAAAACGACAGTATCAGCACAACAAATCGATACTTTTTTGTCGATTTGTTGTTTGTTTTGCAACAATTATGTAATTTTGACAAATTTATAAAGGCAAGTACAATTAAAACACAATAATTATTAACGAAAAAAGATTGTAGAAATGGCTCAAAAAACTAAACAATGGGCAGCGATTATCATGATGATCGCTCTGTTTGCGATGATTGCCTTCGTGACCAATCTGTGCTCACCCATGGCAACTATTGTTAAGAACCAGTTCGGCGCGTCGGAGACCGCAGGACAGATTGGTAATTACGCCAACTTTATCGCTTACCTGCTGATGGGTATTCCCAGCGGCATGCTGATTACTAAGATGGGTTACAAGAAGACGGCTCTTGCCGCGCTCATCGTGGGTATCATAGGTCTGGTCATAGAGTATGTGAGCGGCCAGATTGGCGGAGGCAGTGCATATTGGATTTATCTTCTGGGCGCCTTCATTAGCGGTATGTGCATGTGTATGCTCAACGCTGTTGTGAACCCCCTGCTCAATGTCTTGGGCGGTGGTGGTAAGACCGGCAACCAGCTCATCCAAATTGGTGGCGCATTCAACTCAGCAGCAGCTGTAGCAGTGTATATCCTGATGGGTGCCCTCATCGGTGAAGTTACCAAGGACACCGTAATTGCTGATGCCACACCTGCCATGTTCATTGCTTTGGGCATCTTCTTGGTTGCTTTTGTCGTCTTATTGTTTACCAAAATTGATGAGCCCAAACAAGCACCGATGGAAATGGGTCTTATCTCAGGGGCTCTCAAGTTCCGCCATTTTGCACTGGGTGCTCTTGCCATCTTCTTGTACATGAGCGTTGAGGTAGGTACACCCACTTATATGATTTCCTACCTGCAGACTCCTGAAATCGGTGTCACTGCAGGAGTTGCCGCACTCATAGCATCGGTTTACTGGCTGATGATGTTCATCGGCCGTACAATTGGCGGTGCTATCGGCGGTAAAGTAAGCAGCCGTACGATGGTATCGGTCGTTGCAGCTATCGCAGTTATCCTACTGCTATTTGGCATGTTTGCACCCACTAACATCAAGGTGAGCGTTCCCGGTATCGACTGGGGCAACCTGAGCGTGATCTGGACACCAGTACCCATTGGCGTGTTCGCCTTCATTCTCGTGGGTCTGTGCACCTCAGTCATGTGGGGAGGTATCTTCAATATGGCTGTCGAGGGTCTAGGCAAGTACACCGCAGCCGCCAGTGGCATCTTCATGACCATGGTATTTGGTTGCGCCGTGATGGTTGCTCTGCAGGCACTCGTTGCCGACAAGGTAAGCATCCTGTCAAGCTACTGGATCCCTGTTGTATGTGCCGCTTATATCTTGTTCTATGCACTCATTGGCAGCAAGCCCTCCAAGACAGCTGAAGAATAATCATTATCGACTGATTCTCAAACAAATATTTGTGGCTGCATCTTGAGGGTGCGGCCACAAATTATTTTTTGCTGAAAAATAAATTCCACAAATGATGAGATAATCAATAATTTTAAGTATTTTTGTAGGATTAAAGCATTAAAACCTCATTTACTATGATTGATTCCAAGTTGATGACACGCGCGGCAGACAACATCCGCATTCTTGCCGCATCGATGGTTGAACAAGCCAAGTCAGGCCATCCCGGTGGCGCCATGGGTGGCGCAGACTTTGTTAATGTGTTGTTCTCGAAATACTTAGTAACCGACCCCGACAACCCGTCATGGTTCGCTCGTGACCGTTTCTTTCTCGATCCGGGCCATATGTCACCCATGCTTTACAGCGTGCTGCATCTGGCTGGGCGCTACACGACCGACGACCTTAAGGCATTCCGCTCCTGGGGCAGCATCACACCAGGCCATCCCGAGTTGGATGTTGAGCACGGCGTGGAGAACACTTCAGGCCCATTAGGCCAGGGACATGTGATGGCCGTGGGAGCAGCCATAGCCGAGCGTTTTATCGCCACGCATTATAGCGAGGTATTTGCCCACAAGACCTTTGCCTTCATCAGCGACGGCGGTGTCCAGGAGGGCATTTCGCAGGAGGCCGCCCGCATCGCCGGCTATTTGGGGTTGAACAACCTGATCATGTTCTATGACAGCAACACGGTGCAGCTATCTACCGATTGCGACGCCGTGAGCAACGAAGACAGCGCGATGAAATACCGAGCGTGGAACTGGAATGTCATCGAATGTGACGGCACCGACCCCGTCGCACTGGCAGAAGCCCTAGACAAGGCTCTTGTTGAGAAAGAAAGACCCACCATTATCATTGGCCACACCATCATGGGCCGCGGTGCCGTGACTGCCGAGGGCGAGAACTTTGAGGGCAAATGCAGCACTCACGGCAACCCGTTGAGCAAATCAGGCGCTGACTATAGCAAAACCATCGAGCACCTGGGCGGTAATCCCGAGAACCCCTGGGCAGAGTTCCCCGAGGTGGCCGAGCTCTATGCCCAACGCGCCAATGAGCAACGCGAAATTGTCGCCCAGCGCAAACGCGAAATCGACGCATGGGCTCAACAGAATCCTGAGGCCATGAAGCGCCTGCAGGACTATATCGACGGCAAGGCCCCTCAAGTGGACTATGCCGCTATCGAACACAAGCCCGGCATCGCCACGCGCGCTGCTTCGGCCAATGTGCTCGCCACCCTCGCGCGCGATGTCGAGAATATGATTGTCTCGTCGGCCGACCTGGCCAACAGCGACAAGACCGACGGATACCTCAAGGTGCGTGGCGCCTTCAAGAGGCACGACTTCTCGGGGGCATTCCTGCATGCCGGCGTATCGGAACTCGCCATGGCCGCCATCATCAACGGCATGGCCCTGCATGGAGGCGTGATTGCCGCCTGCGGCACATTCTTCGTCTTCAGCGATTATATCAAACCTGCAGCCCGTCTGTCGGCACTGATGGAACTGCCCGTCAAGTTCATCTGGACTCATGACGCCTTCCGCGTTGGTGAGGACGGCCCCACTCATGAACCTGTAGAGCAGGAGGCACAGATCCGCCTGATGGAGGAGTTGCAGAATCACCACGGGCGCAATAGCATGCTCGTGCTCCGTCCTGCCGATGCCGCCGAGACCTCTGTAGCCTGGAAAATGGCTATGGAGAACAACCTCTCGCCCACAGCCATCATCCTGTCGCGCCAAAACATCGACGACTTGCCCAGCGCATCAGGCAACCGCTATGCCGACGCTTTGGGCGCTGAACGCGGCGGTTATGTCGTCATTCAGGAAGATAATCCCGATGTAGTGCTTGTAGGCAACGGCTCTGAAGTTGCCACTCTGGTAGCCGCCAGAGCAATCATCAAAGAACAAGGCATCAAGGCCCAGGTGGTATCAGTACCCTCCATCGGCCTGTTTATGAATCAAGATGCAAATTATCGAAAGGCAACTATTCCAGATAATGTGCCTGCCTTCGGTCTCACATCTGGTCTGCCTTCCACCTTGCGTCGAGTGCTTCCCACCGGTACAATTTTTGGTTTAGACCATTTTGGCGCATCGGCACCCTACAAAATCCTTGATGAAAAGTTCGGTTTTACCCCCGAAAATGTCGCAAAATGCATTGAGGAGAGCCTAAAATGAGTTTTTTATTGAAATTTTCGTTCTTTTTTCAAGATTTTCTTTCTCAATTTCAAAAAAAAACTTAATTTTGCACGATAAAAGAGATTTACCATATCGGTGGGTCTGACAAAACAGAATATAAACATTTACAAACTAATAATAATTCTAAAGACATTTAAAAATTATGAAAAAGATTGCATTACTCGCTCTTCTTTTTGCAACGTATCTGGTTCCCTGTGTATCCAATGCACAGGAAGTGACTTATGTTGAGGACCCCTCACAGGGTTACTTGTTCAACAGCATGAAGGACAACTGGTTCATCCAGGCCGACGGTGGTGTTGGTATGATGATGTCACTGTTCGACAAGCATGAGCACTTCGGTCACCGTCTCGGTGCCAAGGCTGACTTGTTTGTTGGTAAGTGGTTCTCACCGCTGCTGGGTTTGCGTGCAGGTCTTGACTATGAGCAGATCAAGGGTGCCACCGCAACTGGCAACTACAGTGCTCTAGGTTATCGCAGCTGGCCCCGCCAACTGGATGGTGGCAAGTATGTGCCCCAGCACTTCAACAACTTCGGTCTTGTAGGTGATGTGCTGTTCAATGTTTCCAACTGGCTGTGCGGATACAAGCCCAACCGTTTCTACAACTGCATTTGGTATGTAGGTATGGCTGTTAACTGGGTATATGCCCGCGAAGGTGCCCGTCCCGTATCGGATGGAAAGTGGTCATATGGTGCAAATGATGATACCGACCACTGCCGCAACTACAGCATGCAGACTGGTTTGCTCAACAGCTTCGCCATCACCAAGAGGCTCGACTTCAACCTGGACCTGCGCTTTGACCTGATGCAAGAGCACATCGACGGTGCCGGCATGTGGAAGAAGACCTGGAACGAGTATCCCGGTGTCCTCCTTGGTTTGACCTACAAGCTGGGCAAGACCGACTGGAACGCTCCCGTTACCGCTGTTTGCCCCGAGTGGAAATACACCGATGCTGAGGGTGATGAGCTGACTGCCAACCTGAACAATGCAAATCGCAAGATTGCTGATCTGGAGAATCAGCTCCGCAAGTGCCTCGAGAAGAAGCCCGAAGAGACTGGCGAGGCTCCCCTGGCAACCGTTTACTTCCCCATCAACCGCACCGAGGTTCTTGGCGTACAGCGCAATGTTGTTGACGCAGTTGCTGAGGTTATGAAGAATGAGAATCGTAACTACCTGCTGACCGGTTGGGCCGACAACTACACTGGTAACGACCAGATCAATGTTCGTCTGCGCAAGGGTCGTGTAGCAACCGTTAAGGACGAGCTCGTTAACAGGGGTGTTGCTGAGGGTCGTCTCGAGACTCAGATCAACAATGGTGAGTTGACCAACTATGGTCCTCAGGCCGCATCTCTTGACCGCGCCGTAACCATCGTTCGCAAGTAATCCTCATCTCGAGTGATTCAACACAAGAATTAGAGATGTCCCGCCACCATGTGCGGGACATCTTTTTTTGCATCACCTTTGTCCCCGCACTTTCCAGATAATTACACATTATATATAATATGGCAGCACCAACAGGCAAGGACATGCTGTTGCGTCTCATTAGAGACGGGAAGCCGTTGTCGCTAAGACAGCAGCTGCAGCTCACCTTGTCCCTGAGTGTTCCTGCCATCCTGGCCAATGTGTCGGCCATGGTAATGCAGTTCATCGATGCGTCGATGGTGGGTCGCTTGGGCGCCGATGATTCTGCATCGGTCGGATTGATGGGCACGACCAACTGGCTCTTTGAGGGCGTGTTGAGTGCATTTGCCGCCGGCTATGCTGTTCAGGTTGCTCAATTGCTGGGAGCCAAACGCAACACTGAAGCACGCCAAATGGTGCGTCAAGCTATCACGGTGTGTGTGCTTTTCAGCTTACTGTTGGCCGGTCTGGGCCTCGCCCTGTGTAAACCCCTACCTGTATGGTTAGGCGCCGAAGCCCATATCCGGGGCAATGCGAGCATCTACTTCGGCACTTTCATGATGTTCGTGCCATTCTTCATGCTTGACATCGTGGCGAGTTCAATGTTGCGCAGCAGCGGCAATATGCGAGTCCCCAGCACACTCAACATTCTGATGTGCGTGCTGGATGTGATTTTCAACTTTTTCCTTATCTTTCCAACCCGGGAAGCCGTGGTGATGGGACAGACCATGACAATACCCGGCGCTGGCCTGGGAGTTATGGGTGCGGCACTGGGCACGGCTTGTGCCGGATTTGTTGTTGCCATGCTCATGATGTATTACCTGGTGTTCCGTTCCCAAGAACTGCGGCTCACGCTCGACCACGGCTCCTTCAAGCCCACATGGAATTCTTTTAAGAAGTCTATTAAGATATCCACTCCCATGGGCGTTCAGCATGTGATGATGTGCAGCGCGTCGATTGTCATTACAGGCATTGTAGCCCCCTTGGGCAGCATCGCCCTTGCCGCCAACTCATTCGGCATCACCGCTGAAAGCCTTTGCTACATGTCGGGATACGGCATTGCTGATGCCTCCACAACGCTTATCGGTCAGAGTTTGGGCGCTGGGCGCAAGCGGCTCACGCGCAGCTTTGCGTGGATCACGGTCCTGCTGGGTATGACCATCATGGGTGCGATGGCGATATTGATGTACCTATTTGCCCCGCAGTTGATGGGACTTATGTCCCCTGTGCCCGAAATTGTCGAGTTAGGTGCCCGTTGCCTGCGTGTCGAGGCTTGGGCCGAGCCGCTATTTGCCGCAGCCATCATCAGCTACGGCGTGTTTGCCGGTGCTGGTTACACACTGGTTCCGTGTGGCATCAATCTGGTGAGCATGTGGGTGGTTAGGCTTGGCCTGTCGGCCATTTTGGTCGCATCAATGGGCCTCTATGGCGTGTGGATGGCCATGGCGATAGAGTTGTGTTTCCGCGGCGCGGTCTACCTGATATGGCTTTCCTCCAAGCGATGGATGAAAACTGTCATTGATTAGCTTCGGCTGGCTTACGCTTGAATTTCTCAGCCATGATAACTCCTGCCAGAATCAGCACACAGCCGATGTAGGCCACGACAGTTGTGCGCTCGCCAAACCAGATGGCTGCAGCAATCATCGAGATGATGGGGCTCAAGTAGAAATAATTGCTGGCGCGCACGGCACCTATTCGCTTGACCGTAATGCCCCAGATGAAGTAGGCCGCCAACGAGCAAATCAACCCCAAGTAAAGCAGATTTCCCCACACGACAGGTTGCTTGAGCGTCTCCCAACTCACGCGGTTTTCCTCTAACGCCAACAGCGGCAGAGCCGAGAGCAGGCCATAGACGAACAATTTGCGGGTGATAAACAAGGTGGTATAAGTGCGGTTCAGGCGCT
>JAFZSS010000269.1 GCA_017619255.1 Muribaculaceae bacterium | reverse complement strand
TGCTATGTATAAATTATTTAGTACCTTTGCACCCAGCTTTTAAAAGAACAACAAAACTACAAATAATTCATACTATTTACGAAATGGCTAACATCAATGACTTTAATTTTGCCGGAAAAAAGGCAATCGTGCGCGTTGACTTCAATGTGCCCCTGAACGAGAAAGGTGAAATCACCGACGATACCCGCATCCGCGGTGCAGTGCCCACGCTCAAGAAGATTCTTGCTGATGGTGGCGCCCTCATCATCATGTCACACATGGGCAAGCCCAAAGGCAAAATCAACCATAAGCTCTCGCTGAGCCAGATCACCAGCGCAGTGGCATCTGCTCTGGAGAGGCCCGTGAAATTTGCTCAGGACAGCGCCGACGCTAAAAGCCAGGCCGATGCTCTCACGCCCGGCGAGGTGCTGCTGCTCGAGAACCTGCGCTTCCATCCCGAGGAGGAAGGCAAACCCGTGGGCATCGAGAAGGACGACCCCAACTATGACGCTGCCAAGAAGGAGATGAAGGCCCGTCAGACCGAGTTTGCAAAGACCCTGGCCAGCTATGCCGATGTGTATGTGAACGACGCCTTCGGCACCGCTCACCGCCGTCACGCCTCGACCGCCGTCATTGCCGACTTCTTTGACGATGACCATAAGATGCTGGGCTACCTCATGGAGAAAGAGGTGACCGCTATCGACAATGTGATGAAGAACGCTCAGCACCCCTTCACAGCTATCATCGGCGGCAGCAAGGTATCTTCCAAACTGTCGGTTATCAAGAACCTGCTCGACAAGGTGGACAACCTTATCATCGGCGGCGGCATGGGCTTCACCTTCATCAAGGCCCAAGGTGGCCACATCGGCGACTCGCTGCATGAGGACGACCTGATGCCCGAGGCACTCAATGTCATCGCTGCCGCTAAAGAGAAAGGCGTTAACCTGAGCCTGTCGGTAGCCACCGTAGCTGGTGACCGTTTTGACAACGACGCCAACCGCCAGACCGTTGACATCTTTAACATTCCTGACGGATGGGAAGGCATGGACGCCAGCGAAGCATCGCTCGAGAATTGGAAGAAGATTATCCTCGACTCCAAGACCATCCTGTGGAACGGTCCCGTCGGCGTGTTTGAGTTTGAGAACTTTGCTCACGGCACCGGCGAAATCGCCAAGTATGTGGCCGAGGCAACGAAGAATGGCGCCTACTCCCTCGTGGGCGGTGGCGATTCAGTAGCAGCCGTTAACAAGTTCGGCCTTGCTGACCAGGTATCCTATGTATCAACTGGCGGTGGAGCCATGCTCGAAGCTATCGAGGGCAAGACTCTGCCCGGCGTTGCAGCCATCCTCGGCGAGTAACACCGAACGGTATAGCGTTTTAAAATAAAGGTACTGCTTTTTTCGTGAAAGGTTGTAGGCCATTTCCGAAAAAAGCAGTACTTTTGTTGCAAAGATACAATTAACAATCTGTTTTCCTAAAATACTACAACAAGAAACATGGAACCATTGTTTGAGAAGCTTAAAAGCAACGCGATTGCCAACCGGCAGCGCATCGTTCTTCCCGAGAGTACTGAACCCCGCACACTGACGGCTGCCGACCGCATCATCGCCGACGGCATTGCCGACATCGTGCTTATTGGCGACAAGGCTGAAATCCTTGCCAAGGCTGCTGAATTGGGGCTGAAGAATATCGACAAGGCACAGGTGATCAACCCTGCCGATGCCGAGGCTGTGGAAAAATACGCCCAGTTGTTCTACGAATTGCGCAAGGCCAAAGGTGTGACCATCGAGGACGCCCGCAAGAAAGTGCTTGACCCGCTCTATCTGGGCTGCCTGCTTATCAAGGCCGGAGACGCCGACGGTCAGGTGGCTGGTGCGATGAACACAACGGGTAATGTGCTGCGCGCCGCCTTCCAGGTGCTTAAGACGGCTCCTGGCATCAGCACGGTGAGC
>JAFZSS010000268.1 GCA_017619255.1 Muribaculaceae bacterium | reverse complement strand
TTAATATCCTGCATGAGCAACGCGTGAACAGTCTCGGCGACGCCCTGCATTCTCAAGTAAACGCTTATCAAAGTTACAACGGCCGTTTCCTGGTCCATGCCGTAGTGCAGTGGTTCAGCGGTACCAAGGACGACACCTTCATTGCTGTGGCCAACACGCTGATGTGGGCCTTGATGATTGTCTGCTTTGTGTTGCTGGCCTTCGGCAAGAAACGGCTCGATGTGCCCAATGTCATCATTGCCTTCGGAGTCATCTGGCTGTTGATACCCAATGCGATGAAGATGTTCCTGGGGTCTATTTCGGGAACGGTCAACTACCTGTGGGCCGCCGCTGGCAATTTGCTGGTGTTGCTCTTGTATGACCGCTTTCAGCGCCAAGACAAACAAGTAGCATGGGTCGGCTGCATCGCTGCTGCCTTGCTCGCGTTGATTGTAGGGTCGTTGCAAGAGAGCTTTTCCATCGGCATCGCGACAGGACTCGTCGTTCATGCACTTATCCACCGCGAGCGCCTGTCCCGCACGGCATGGGCCATTGCCATCTGCTATGTCATCGGCACGGCCTTATGCGTCTTCGCGCCCGCCAGTTTTGTCCGTGCAGGAATCATGGGACAGAGAATGCGTTGGTTTCTCCTCATCGATCTGTTGAAGGTACCCGTCTGCGCGCTCACGCTGCTTTCCATCATCATCTTTTCTCTCACACACAGGTCTGTCGTGGCCGATGTGCTGAAAAAGAACACCGTCATCATCACCGCCATTGTGGTGAACCTGTTGTTCGCCTTTTTCATCGCCTATACAGGGGCATGGCAACTCACTTGCACCTCGTTACTGTGTGCCATCTTGTTACTGCAGATGTTCAGCCAGGTCATCACCCGCCTCTGGCCCAGAATAGCCTTGGCTGCTATCGCCCTTTGCGGCACCATCGCCATCTACTCTGTTCAACTGAACTATCGGCATCAGATGTGGGACTTCGAGCAGGCCATGTTCAACGAGGCGCTCACATCACAAGACGGCATCATCAACATGAGTGAAGCATTAGAGATTGACCGTCCCTACAGCGAGTCACGGTTGGCTCCGATATATCGGCAGTACCTCAAGAACCCGTTTGAAGGGTTGATTACTAATGAGCAACTGAACGGCCCGGGCCTACTGTCCAAATTCCTTACGCGCGGTGCCAGTTACGACTTAATCAAGGCTTTTGTGCCCGATTCGCCCGAGAATATCGCCCGTCTTTACGAGTCAAACGGCAGCGAAAACGAGCCGCTCAAGTTAGGCCGTTTCACCATCTTCCGTAGCGATAAGGAAGTCGAGATATCATTCACTGAGAATTCGCCGCGCCAACAATGGACCTACGACGGCAAAGTTTATCAGCTCTACTGGTAAAAACAAAGTTGTGGATTATTGGAGACAGAATGAGCTGACGCTGATGCGCTTCGACGAGAAAAAAGACGATTAATACCTAGTTATTTTTCAGGGGTCAAGGTGACTTCGCCAGCCTCGGGGGAAATGCCCAGGGGGATGACGATGCGAGCAGTCGTCGGCTCGACGGGTGAGAGGATGAGCAGGCGCTGGCCCTGATAGTCAAGGGGGTAAAATCCGTGCGGACTGTAGTCGGCCGGCAAGCCGTAATTAAGACGCTTCGCCTCCTCTTCTGCATCCAAAGGATGGCTGGAAACGCTGTGATAGTAGCGGGCCGTCTGGAATGTAGCGGGCATGGTGTCCGTCTTGAGCACCGCCACCATATAATCCTGACCGGGTATGGTCATCACTTCGCTGATGACATCCGGACGGTCACTGGTCATCGGGCAGGGCTCTGCACCCTCGAGCAAGCGTCCCTGATGATATCGAGCAAAGACCGAATCACTGACAAACTGCACATTTTCCTTACCAAAATAGGCGCGGTAGATGAGTTCGTGGGCAAAGAAGTTGGTGGAGATGAAATTCATGGGTTTGACGAAACGACTATAGCCCTCAAACTGGCGTTCCAGCAACACCGCTTGCTGGGGAGCCGCAACGATCTCGCTGACCGCCTGATCGTCAAAGGATTTGTATTCACGCAACACCTTGATGCCTCTCATAAAGGTGAAAGCGGCAAGTGCCAATGCGGCGATAATGAGTGCCAAGCGCACCCAGCGCCAGTCACGCGTGAAATCATCGACCACCAGCGCCACGATGATGAACGCCACCGTAGCCAGCGGGGCATAGGCACGCTCATGGATGATGCCCAAAGCGAACATCACCAGTGCCAAAGCCAGAAAAACATAGGTCCACACACA
>JAFZSS010000267.1 GCA_017619255.1 Muribaculaceae bacterium | reverse complement strand
GGATCGACTACAAGGAGAGCATCAAGCAGATGATTTATGCGCGCCAATTGGCCGGCATTACCAACACGAGTTCCACGGCTCAGTTGGTGTACAGCAACAACAATAACTATTATGTGCAGCGCACCACGGGCACGCGGGGCACACTGCTGGCCGCGATGGGCAGCACAGCCTACACGATTCCGTCGGGCTATGTTCTTGTGGCCAGTGGCACCAACTACCGCTTGGCGTTGAGCACCTCGACCGAGACCGCCTGGGCCAGCAAACCCAGTGGCGACTATGTGGACCCGTTTGATGTCACGCTGACTGCCGTGAGCGCCACATCGGGAGCCAAGATTGTCTATACCCTTGACGGCACGACCCCCAGCGCCACCAACGGTACCGTCATCAACTCGGGCACCAGCGTTACCATTAACCAGTGCTGCACGCTTAAGGCCGGTATCCTCGTCAATGGCAGTGTGCGCGGCATCATCACACGCAATTACACTGTGCGCAACGAGGTCTATGACACCTACGAGATCACGGTTTACCTGAAAGACCCGACCGTTGCTCCTAACAACTGGCCCCGCGTGACTTACTACTGCTGGGACTGCTACAATGAGCAGCAGTGCGGCGGCTGGCCCGGCGTTGTTGTCACCGACACGCGCATGGTGGGCGGCGAGAAGTTCTATTACAAAACCTTCACTATCACCAACAGCCAGTACTTCCTGAACTTTGTGTTCAGCCAGGGTGGCAGCACCGCCAACAGTCATCAGACCGTGGATGTGACGGGCATCAGGACGACCTCCTTCTTTGAGGTGACCACCCAGACCAACAAGTACGAGGTGAACGATGTGACCGACATCTATCTGCCATATCTCGAGAATCCTACCGTAGTGGGCGATGTGAACAGCGACGGCCTCTTCGATATCTCGGATGTGACCTCACTGATTAATTACCTGCTTTCGGGCAATGCCGGCACACTGGATTTGGCCGCTGGCGATGTTGTCGTCGATGGCAAAGTCGATATCTCGGATGTGACGACCATGATCAATATGCTGCTCAATGGCTTTTAGTGTATCAAGCGGCTGTTGACGGCAAGGCCTTGTCGGGGCGTGATGTCGCATTATTCGACAGGCGATACAATAAATGAGGGATTTTGCAGTTATTTAAGGTAAAGACAATTGTAATTTTTCTAGTTAGAAATGAAACTGATCAAATCCATAGTTGCCATCGCCTTGATGGCCACAGCCTTGACCGCTTGGTCCCAGGACGATATCAAGAACACGGAGTTCAATCCCGTGACCACGGGTGTGACCTCGTTGAGTATTACCCCTGACGCGCGCGGTGCGTCGATGGGTGACCTGGGTGCCGCAACCGAGCCCGATGTGAACTCGCAGTTCTGGAATCCGTCGAAGTATGCCTTTGCCTACAGCGGTGCCGGTGTGTCGTTGTCCTACACCCCCTGGTTGCGCAAGATCGTTAACGACATCTACCTGGCCAACCTTTCGGGTTACTACAAGATTGGTGGCGGTGACAATCAGGCCGTGAGCGCCTCGCTGCGTTATTTCTCGTTGGGCGAGGTGATGGCTACCGACGGCGAGGGTGCCATGGTATCGACCATCAACCCGTTTGAGATGTCGGTGGACCTGGGCTACAGCCGCAAGTTGAGTGAGAAATTCTCGATGGGTGTTGCCCTGCGTTACATCTATAGTGACCTGGGCTACAGCGACATGAATACCGGTGATCAGACCTCGAGCGCATCGGCCTTTGCCGCCGATATCTCGGGCTACTACACCACCTTCCCCGTCATTGGTCGCAACGAGTGCCAGTGGGCCATTGGTTTCAATGTGTCTAATATCGGCTCCAAGGTGTCCTACAACAAGGGCAATGACCCTGCCTATCTGCCCGCCAACCTCAAGTTGGGTACGGCGTTCACCTTCCCTCTGGCCGACTATAACAACCTGACGCTGGCCTTTGATGCCAACAAGTTGCTGGTGCCTGCCAAGCCCCGTCTGGCGGACTACGAGGATAACCTGGCCTATGATGACGCCCTGCAGGAATGGAAGGACAAGTCCTCCATCTCGGGTATCTTCGACAGCTTCAGCGATAATTTCGCCAAGCGCATCACCTATTCGGTGGGTGCTGAGTATGCCTACAACCAGCAGTTCTTCCTGCGTGGCGGCTACTACTATGAGAGCAAGTATGCCGGTAACCGCCAGTACTTCGGCCTGGGTGCCGGTTTCTCGCTCAATGTCCTCAGGATTGATGCCAGTTATATGATTGCCACGGCACAAAACAGCCCTCTGGATCAGACGCTGCGTTTCACCCTGTCGTTTGACATGGATGGCATCAAGAACTTGTTCGGAAGGAATTAAGAATAAAAAGTCCTTAAGGGCCCAAGCCTTTAAGGACTTTAAAATTGAATCAAAATGACACGCGTGGGAATGGGATTTGATGTGCACCGGCTGGTCGAGGGCAGGACCCTGTGGCTAGGCGGTGTCAATATTCCATGGGACAAAGGTCTCCTGGGCCACAGCGATGCCGATGTTGCCATTCATGCCTTGTGCGACGCTCTGCTGGGCGCCGCCGCATTGCGTGATATAGGCTACCATTTTCCTGACACCGACCCGCGTTACAAGGGCATCGACAGCCGTCTGCTGCTCAAGCATGTCATGACACTGCTCGACGAGCAGGGCTACCGCTTGGGCAACTGCGACATCACTATCTGTGCCGAGCAGCCCAAACTCAACCCGCACATCCCCGCCATGCAGCAGCAACTGGCCGAGTGTATGGCATGTGACCTCGGTCAGGTCTCCATCAAGGCGACGACAACCGAAAAGTTGGGTTACACCGGCCGTGGAGAGGGCATCGCCGCCTATGCTGTCGCCCTCATCGAAACAAAAACCTGATAACTCCTCACTTCTAACTCCTCACTCCTAACTGTTATGAACGAGGCCCGACTACAGCGACGCATTCCCTACCTTGACATCCTGCGTGTCATCGCTTGCCTGCTGGTCATCCTCATTCACACCCCCATCCGCCAATACGACACCTATTATAACACACCGTCCTTAGCCGGAGCGGTCTATACCGTGCTGGTGGCGGTGAACTGCAACCTGTTCTTCATGATCACGGGCGCCTTG
>JAFZSS010000266.1 GCA_017619255.1 Muribaculaceae bacterium | reverse complement strand
GCTGGTAAAGGACCGTATGGGCATTGAGGCGCTCAATGACATGCAGTGCCAAGCGCTCAACGCATGGAAAACGGGTGGGGGAGACTTGGTGCTCTATTCACCCACGGGCACGGGCAAGACGCTAGCGTTTGCTTTGTGTCTGCTCCAGGCTCTCAAGCCGCCGATGCAGCAGTTGCAGGCCGTTGCCCTTTCCCCGTCACGCGAGTTGGTGATGCAGACTGCCGAAATCTTGCGGCAGCTTGCCGACGGCTATAAGGTCACACCGTGCTACGGCGGTCATGCCGTGGCCGACGAGAAAGCCTCGTTGGCCGTGACGCCCGACATCGTCGTTGCCACGCCGGGCCGCTTGCTCGACCATCACAAGCGTGGCCACATCAACCTGCGTGGCGCTCGCCTGCTGGTGCTCGACGAGATGGACAAGTCGCTGGAACTGGGCTTTGAGGACGAGATGCGGCAACTGCTCAAACAGATGCCGCACCTGAATCGTCGCATCTTGGCATCGGCCACCGTGCTCGATGTGGTGCCCGACTATGTTCGCCTTCACAATCCGTTTACGCTTAATGTGCTGGAAGGTACAGAACAGCCTGCCGAGCGCATCACGGTCTGGCAGGTGTTAGCCGACAACAAGGACAAACTCGACACATTGCACCGTCTGTTGCTCAGCCTGAGGGGAGGCAAGACCATCGTGTTTGCCAACTACCGCGAGAGTGTGGAACGCATCCATCAGTGGCTCGTCAAGAACCGCATCGACGCCGGCATCTACCACGGGGCAATGGAACAGCAGGAACGCGAGTGTGCTGTCGCCCTGCTTAACAATGGCAGCGTTAATGTGTTGGTTTCCACCGACTTGGCCTCGCGAGGCCTGGACATCGACACAGTGGAGCACATCGTCCATTACCACTTGCCCGTGAGCGAGCAGGCCTACATCCACCGCAATGGTCGCACCGCGCGTGTGGACGCTAATGGCGAGGCATATGTCATCACCGCTCCTAATGAGCCGTTGCCCGAATGGATCAGTGTTGATGATACAATGGAACTGAATCCTGCCCGAGAGATGCCTCAAGCACCGATGGCGACATTATACTTCCAGGCGGGCAAGAAGGAGAAACTGTCGCGTGGCGACATCATGGGGTTCATCGCCAACAACGGCGGTATTCCTGCCGGCGACATCGGACGCATCGATGTGCGCGACCATTATGCCCTTGCAGCAGTTCCGCGTCACAGTGCGCAAGGCGTGTTGAAACGCCTTCAGGCTGCCAAAATCAAGGGTAAAAAAGTGAGAATTTCAATAATATCAGTTAGCGCTTTTCGTTAGAATTATATATAGGTACCTTAAACTTAAATCAAGCTATAGCAACAACTATGAAACCTGCAAAAAGAAAAAGAGACCTTTATTTCCTGAAGCTGCTCTCCCGCAGTTTCCCGAATGTGGCAACTGCCAGCACCGAGATCATCAACCTTGAGGCCATCTTGAATCTGCCCAAGGGCACCGAGCACTTCCTGGCCGACCTGCACGGCGAGTATCTGGCTTTCCAGCATGTGCTGCGCAATGCCAGCGGTACCATCAAGCGCAAGGTGGGTGAGATTTTCAATGACTCTCTGGGCTCCAAAGAACAGAAAGACCTGTGTACGCTCATCTACTATCCGGCCGAGAAGCTGGAACTGGTAAAGGAGGCAATCACCGATCAGGATGAGCTCCATGACTGGTATTTCATCACCATCAACCGTCTGGTGAAGGTGGGGCGCAATGTGTCATCGAAATACAGCCGCTCCAAGGTGCACAAAGCCCTGCCGGAGGACTTCTCCTACATCATACAGGAGTTGTTGCATGAACACAGCAGTGACCCGAACAAGCAGGCTTATGTCGATGTGATTGTCAGGACCATCATCTCGACCCATCGGGCTGATGATTTCATTATCGCCATGTGCAACCTCATCCAGCAATTGACCATCGATGTGCTGCACATCCTGGGTGATGTTTATGACCGTGGTCCCAGTCCCGACAAGATTATGGACATCCTGTGCGGCTTCCATAATTTCGATATCCAGTGGGGCAACCATGACATCCTGTGGATGGGTGCCGCTGCTGGCAATGACTGCAGTATCGCCAATGTGCTTCGTATCGCCCTGCGTTACGGCAACCACAGCGTGCTCGAGGATGGCTACGGCATCAATCTGTTGCCTCTGGCTACCTTCGCGATGGACACCTATGCCGGTGACCCCTGCGACCGCTTCTTGCCCAAGGACGGCAGCGCCAAGGACCCGAAGCGCGCCCGCACGGCACAGCTCGTGGCACAGATGCACAAGGCCATCAGCATCATCCAGTTCAAACTCGAGGCCGCGGCCATCAAGCGCCGTCCCGAGTTCGGCATGAAAGACCGCCTATTGCTTGACAAGATGGACCTCAAGAAGGGCGTCATCAAGATCAATGGCAAGGAATACGAGTTGCTTGACACTAATTTCCCGACAGTGGTTCCTAAGCATCCTTACAAATTGAGTGCCGAGGAGCAGAACATCGTTGAGAAGCTCCACCAGTCGTTTACCGAGAGCGAGAAGTTGCGCAAACACATGAAGTGCCTCTTCCGCAACGGTTGTCTCTACACCATTGCCAACGGCAATCTGCTCTATCATGCTTCCATCCCCTTGAACGAGGATGGCACCTTGAAGGATGTGACAATCCGTGGCGAGAAGTTCCATGGCAAGGATTTGCTTAAGCGTGCCGGCAATCTTATCCGCTCGGCATACTTTGGCTGCGATGATCCCGACGAGCGGGCTTTTGCGCTTGATTACCTGTGGTATCTGTGGTGCGGACAGGACTCGCCTGCGTTTGACAAGAGCAAGATGGCGACCTTTGAGCGTTACTTCATCGCCGACAAGGAGACCCACAAAGAAATCAAGGGTGCTTATTACAACTTGCGGGATAATGCTGAGGTGGTGGACATGATTCTTGATGAATTCGGTGTCGAGGGCGAGCATCGCCATATCATCAACGGCCATGTGCCTGTCAAGACCATCAAGGGTGAGAATCCCATCAAGGCTGGCGGAAAACTCATGGTGATAGATGGCGGCTTCTCCAAGGCTTATCAGCCCGAGACAGGCATCGCCGGCTATACGCTGGTTTATCATTCTCGTGGATTTGAACTCGTTCAGCATGAGCCCTTCTCGTCAATTGACGAGGCGGTGCGTCTGGGCCAGGACATTAAATCCAGGCGCAGTCTCGTTGAGCTGACCAACCACCGCATGCATGTGAAGGATACCGACATAGGCATTGAGCTCCAATCCCAGATCGAGGACCTCAAGGAACTACTCGACGCTTATCGCTCTGGTGACCTCAAGGAACGCACTTTGCGTCCCATCACCAACAAGCGCTAACGCTCGAATACATTATAAAATATACGCATCACACGGCGGCCTGCTGTACGGTCGCCGTGTGTTGTTTGCTGATCCCGATTTCTGTCATGTTGAAGGGTTTTATTAAACCATCATGTTATTTTTTTGTCTAAAAACATGTTGTTTAATAATTTATTATTATATTTGCCGATTGAAAGGTATAAATAATTTACATTATTCATTAAATATCACAGAATATGAAAAAGACTTTATGTGTATTATTGAGTGCTATGTTGATGCTCGGTTTTTCGGGCTGTGGTTCATTGAACAATACCGCTAAGGGTGGTATGATCGGTGCTGGTGGTGGTGCTGCCATCGGCGCAGGCATCGGTGCCCTCATCGGTAAGGGCAAGGGTGCTGCCATCGGTGGCGCTATCGGTGCTGTTGCTGGCGGTGTTGCCGGCACGCTCATCGGCAAGAAGATGGACAAGCAGGCTGAAGAGCTTGCTAAGATCGCTGGTGCACAGGTTGACACCTGCACCGATGTGAACGGCTTCGAGGCTATCAAGGTGACCTTCGACAATGGTATCTTGTTCGGTTTCAACAGCTCGAAGTTGGGCGAGGACGCCAAATCGTCTCTCGACAAGTTCGCCACTTCACTGATGAACAATCCGCAGACTGATGTCCAGATCTATGGCCACACCGACAATGTGGGAACCCGTGCAGCTAATGAGAAGGTGTCCAATGCTCGTGCTACCGAGGTGAAGAACTACCTGACCAACGCTGGCGTTCCTACCGCCCGTATGACCAGCCAGGGTCTGGCTTATGACTATCCCGTTGCCAGCAACGACACTGAGGCCGGTCGCGCCCAGAACCGTCGTGTCGAGATCTACATCACGGCCAACGAGGACATGATCAAGGCTGCCCAGGACGGCACGCTTCAGTAATCATTTCCAGTAACTTTTCAGGCGGGTACCCGTTCAGGCGGGTGCCCGTTTTTTTTGTTGCAAGTTATTCGTTTTGAGTGACTTTGTAGTGGTCATGGTAACCATTTTGGACAACTTTTCCTTAATCGAGAAAAATTAATACCTTGAAAATCAGATATTTAAAAATTTTTTAGAAAAATTTTAGAAAAACGCTCATAAATTTTGTTATTCAAAATAATCATATTACCTTTGCGAGGATTTTGCCGTTGTGGCATTCCCATTTAACTATTCCTTAAGAAACCAACCAATAATCAATTAGATAGCAATGGAAGCAAAAACCTACACTTATCAACAAGCTTATGAGGCCTCGTTGAAGTACTTTGACGGCGATGAACTTGCCGCCAGGGTATGGTCTTCGAAGTATGCCTTGAAAGATTCCTTCGGTAATCTCTATGAATTGACACCTGATGACATGCACCGTCGCATCGCACGGGAAATTAACCGAATCGAGAAAAAGTATCCCAACCCGATGAGCGAGGAACGCTTGTTCGACCTGATGAGTCATTTCCGTTACATCGTGCCCCAGGGCAGTCCCATGGCGGGCATCGGCAACGACTTCCAGGTGGGCTCGTTGAGCAACTGTTTTGTGGTCGGCCTCGATGGTGAGCCCGACAGCTACGGCGGCATCCTCAAGATTGACGAGGAGCAGGTGCAGCTCATGAAGCGCCGTGGTGGCGTGGGACATGACCTCTCGCACATCCGCCCCAAAGGCTCTCCTGTGAAGAACAGTGCCTTGACCTCGACGGGCCTTGTGCCCTTCATGGTGCGTTACAGCAACAGTACCCGCGAGGTGGCTCAGGACGGCCGTCGTGGCGCCCTGATGCTCACCGTGAGCATCAAGCATCCCGATGCCGAGTCGTTCATTGAT
>JAFZSS010000265.1 GCA_017619255.1 Muribaculaceae bacterium | reverse complement strand
TGATATTGTCTATTCTATGGCCCCCTCGCCATCTAAACCCTAAGATAACCTATGGAACCGATTATTGCACCTATCCCCGTTGAACTGATAGAACAGGAACTCACCCCTGAACGCCGGTTGCGCCACACCAACAAGGCCGACAACGACATCTATGTCGTCAACGCCCACAACGCGCCCAACACGATGCGCGAGATCGGACGACTACGCGAAATCACATTCCGCTCGGCCGGTGGCGGCACGGGCAAGGCCTGCGACATCGACGAGTTTGACCTGATGGATCCGCCTTGCCAGCAACTACTGGTGTGGAACCCCGAGAAACGCGAGGTCATCGGCGCTTATCGCTTCATCTGCGGTTGGGATGTGAAGGTAGAGAATGCCGTGCCGCGCATCGCCACGGGTCACATGTTCCATTTCAGCGAGAGGTTCCTGAACGAAATACTGCCCGTGACCATCGAGCTGGGCCGCTCGTTTGTGCGTCCCGAGTATCAGTCTACACGCGAGGGTGTGCGCGCCCTGTTCGCCCTTGACAACCTGTGGGACGGCTTGGGTGCCTTGACCATCGTCTATCCACAGGTCAAGTACATGTTCGGCAAGATGACGATGTACCCCGGTTATGTGCGCGCCTGCCGCGACATGCTCTTGTGCTTCCTGAACCTGTACTTCAAGGACAAGGAGGGACTGGTAGTGCCCATCGACCCGCTGCCCGATACGCGTAACGACGATCCGGAACTGGTGTCGCAGTTCGTGGGCAACGACTTCCGCGAGGACTATAAGCGGTTGAACACCTTCATCCGCCAGCACGGTATCAACATCCCGCCGCTGGTCAACGCCTATATGGGTCTGTCGCCCAAGATGCTCCTGCTGGGCACCGCCATCAACCGCGAGTTTGGCGATGTGGAGGAGACGGGCATCCTCATCAACCTCGACGAGATTGCCGACGAGAAAAAGCGCCGCCACATCGACACCTATCTGGAACACATCGAAAGATAACACCCTAATTCATCATGATGAGAAACGCATTATTATCAATCATTACAATCGCCACTGCCCTGGGTGCGGCGAGTCAGGTTCCCGTGGACAGTGTCCAAGCCGTAGACACCAGATATTCCACATGCGACCCTGTTGTGATTCGCATATCCAGAACAAATTTTTCGGTAGGCGTAGTTGCCAATGCGGGCAACAGCGAGTTGTCACCCTATTACATCGGTTCCAACTATGGCGGCGTTCTTACTCAGCAATATTCAGTCCTTGCACACGCTTCGCTGGAACACAACATCGACATGCAGAAGCGTTTCTCATGGGGCGCGGGAATCGAGGCGTGGGGCGGTTACGCATCGAGCGCAGGCTATCAGCGCTATGTGGGTAACGGACAGTTTGAGGTGCAGCAGCAACACCCCGCACGCATCTGGCTCCAGGAAGCCTATGTTGCCGCCAAATACCGCAGCATCTTTGCCGTGGCCGGTCAGGCCCGCAAATCCTCACCCATTGTCGAGGAGTGGTTGAGCAGCGGCGACCTCGTGTGGAGCAATAATGCCCGTCCGCCTGTGGGCGTTCGTGCCGGTTTCATCGACTTCCAGGACATCCCGTTCACTAAGGGATGGCTGCAAATCAAAGGTGAGTTCGGCTATTTCCGTGAGTTTGACGACAAGTGGCTTGAGAACCACTACAACTACTATAACCACTTCATCACCACGGACACATGGCTGCATTACAAGGCATTCCAGCTGCGCACCAACCCCAACAAGCCACTGATATTCACCATTGGTGCCCAGTCGGCATGTCAGTTCGGCGGCACTGCCGACTACTATGAGAACGGACAGGTAATACGCACCGTCAAGATGGATGCCGACGCCAAGGCCTTCTGGCGCACCTTCATTGCGGGCAGCGGCGGCAACAGCGCTGGCGACTCCTTCGTCGAGGGCAATCATCTGGGCACCTGGGACATCGCACTGGAACACGGAATCAAAGATACCGACAAGACACTGCGGCTTTACACACAGTGGCTCTGGGAGGATGGCTCGGGCATCGGTAAAATGAACGGCTTTGACGGTCTGTGGGGCTTGGAATACCGCAATACGAGCGGGCTTCCTTTGATTACAGGCGCTGTCATCGAGTACATCGACTTTACCAACCAGAGCGGCCCCATTCACTGGACACCCAACGACCGTCCCGGCACACCCATCATCAGCCACTCTTCAGGTGCCGATGACTACTACAACAACTACATCTACAACGGTTACCAGAGCCGCGGTATGTCCATCGGCTCGCCCTTTGTCAAGTCGCCGCTCTACAACCAGGACGGCTATATGCGCTACCGCGACAATGTGATGCGCGGCTTCCATGCCGCCATCGAGGGCTTCTTTTCTCATGAATGGTTTTACCGCCTGCAGGGTTCTTACCGCAAAGCATGGGGCACCCCTATCATCCCGCGTGCGGGCAGCGTCGACGACTTCTCGATGGCCCTGCGGGTCTATTATACACCCGACTGGCTCACGCGCTGGAATAAGGTTGAACGCTTGACGATAAATGCCACGGTGGCTGTTGACCACGGCAAGTTATACGGCAACAACTGGGGCGTCCAGTTAGGTATCTACTATAACTGCAACTTATTTTTCAAAAGACGATGAAAAAGACATTATTATATATATCGCTCATGATGGTGATGATGGCGTTGGGCTCCTGCACCCGCAACCATGGCGACATCGGCCCGTGGTTCGGCACCTGGCATGTAGAGAACATCACTGCTGGCGGATCGCCCGTCACGGTTGAGGGCGACTACTTCTTCCAGTTCCAGAGCAAGGTCTTCAGGGTCTCGCAGGTAAAGGAACACAACCAACTTGTCGAGAGTTTCGGCATCTGGGACGAAAATGGCGACAAAATGGCCATCATCTTCCCTGACTCCGGTATGTTCTATATCGAGATGCCCGGCCTGGAATCACATAACGAGTTCACAATAGCCACCGCGTCGTCCAAGGAAGTTACTTTCTCCAAGACTGACGCGACAGGCACCAATTATACCTACCGACTCAAGAAACAACCTTAACCCAATAAATTGGACATGAAACGATTTTACTGCATTCTTCTCCTGACCCTGCTGGTGAGCATCACGCTCACGGCAGGCGTGCGCGAGGACTTCAAGGCCAACCCCAAGTTGAGCGCCAACAACTACCAGGCCTATCCCACGACGGGGTTCCCCGCCATCACGGCGGCGCCCGAGGGCTACGAGCCGTTTTTCATCAACCATTACGGGCGACATGG
>JAFZSS010000264.1 GCA_017619255.1 Muribaculaceae bacterium | reverse complement strand
GTGAAAGAATAAACTCGATTGAGATGCCTTATTTTTCAGTGATAGTGCCGGTATATAACCGCCGCGACGAGGTGGAGGACCTGCTGAGAAGCCTTACCCAGCAGACGGACAAGGACTTTGAAATCATCCTCGTGGAGGACGGCTCGACCGACCCGTGCGAGGACATCGCGTTGCGCTATGCGAGCCAGTTGGACCTGCGCTACTTCTACAAGGACAACGAGGGGCGTTCCATCGCCCGCAACTATGGTCTGGAGCATGCCACGGGCCGCTATTTCGTGTTCTTTGACAGCGACTGCGTCATCCCTCCCGACTATTTCAAGACGCTGGGCCGTGAGCTGGCCAACAACTATGTGCCGTGCTTCGGCGGTCCCGACGCGGCAAGCGACGATTTCACCGATGTACAGAAAGCCATTTCTTTCTCGATGACCTCCTTCCTGACCACCGGTGGCATCCGTGGCGGCAAGGTGCAGATGGAGAAGTTTGTGCCCCGCTCATTCAACATGGGCTATTCGCGCGAGGTGTATGAGAAGGTGGGTGGCTTCCGCGAGATGTTCAGCGAAGACATCGACATGAGCACACGCGTGCGCCAGGCAGGTTTTGACATCCGCCTTATCCGTCCCGCATTCGTTTATCACAAGCGCCGCACGAGCCTGGCGAAGTTCGCACGGCAGACCTATGTCTTCGGAATGTCGCGCATCACCCTGAAACTGCTCTACCCCGACAGTCTCAAGGCGGTGCATTGCCTGCCTGCCGTGTTCCTCGTGGGTTGCGTGCTGCTGTTGCTGCTCTCGCTGTGGAAGTGGTGGTTCATCCTGCCCATCCTGCTCTATGCCGTGATGCTTTGGGTGGCCGCATTCATCAAGACTCGCAGCCTGAAGATCGCCTGCCTGGCTGTGGCAACGAGTTTCACGCAGCTGTGCAGCTATGGCTGGGGCTTCATCAAGTCCTGGGTGTGGAAAATCCTCTTGAAACACGGCCGCGACATCGACGAGGAAGTGCAGATGAGGAAGGGAAAGTGAAATTAAACTACGAATTTCGCTAATTTCAATAATTTGGCATCCGCATTCAATTTTAACGAATTTGACCAACAACTAAGGTAGATGGAGGAGAAAGAGAATAGAAAGAAGGCGGGAACGCGCAACATCAAGGGCACAGTGCCTGAGGAGGACCGTCCGCGCGAGAAAGCCAAGAAGCACGGTTTCGGGAGCCTCTCCACAGCCGAACTGCTCGCCATCCTGTTGAGGGTGGGCACACCGGGCGAGTCGGTCGTTGACCTGTGCCAACGCATCCTGCGCGACAACGACGACAAACTCTACCTCATCGCCCGCAAGGGCATCAACAACCTGGTGAAGAACTACCATGGCATCGGCGAGGTCAAAGCCATCGAAATCCTCGCCGCCCTGGAACTGGCGCGCCGCTACCAGCAGGAGGAATTTGAGGAGCGTTACAAGATCACCAGCAGCGACGAGGCCTATCAGTACCTGCGTCCCCGCATGGAACATCTTGACCACGAGGAGATGATGGTCGTGTTGCTCAACCACGCCAAGCAGGTCGAGGAGTGCGTGAGCGTGAGCAGCGGCGGCACTGCCATGACCGTTGCCGACATCAAGATGATTCTGCGACCCGCCATCGAGCGCCTGTCGTCGGGCATCATCCTGGCGCACAACCATCCTAGCGACAACCCCAATCCCAGCGCGCAGGATGACCGCCTCACCGAGCGCGTCCACCAGGCCTGCAAGGTGATGGACATCCAACTGGTGGACCACATCATCGTGTGCCGCGGCGGCCGCTACTACAGCTACAACGACCACGCCCGACTTGTGTAACGAGACCATTCATTAACCATATAAACAATCTTGACTGTATGAAAGCATTAATCATTATCCTGTGTGCTGGTTTAGCATTGATGTTTGCAGCATCGTGCGGCCAGAAGAAAGAGGCAAAAGAGGCGCCTAAGGTGCTTGTACTGTATGACTCGCAGACATCGAACACGAAGACGGTAGCCCAGGAAATCGCCACACGCCTGAATGCCGACATCGAGGAGATTGTTCCGGTGGAGCCTTATGACGGAGACTTCCAGGCCACAATCGAGCGTTGCATGAAAGAGCGCGAAGAGGGCATCAAGCCCGAGGTCAAGCCTTTGGCCTCAGATCTCGCCAAGTATGATGTGATATTCATCGGCTACCCCGTGTGGTTCGGCACATTTGCGCCTCCCGTTGGTGCGTTCCTTGACAAGACGGACCTGAGCGGCAAGAAGATTGTGCCGTTCTGCACCTT
>JAFZSS010000263.1 GCA_017619255.1 Muribaculaceae bacterium | reverse complement strand
CAGCGAGGAGAACATCAGCTTCTCGAGTTGGTTGTTCAATGTAATTGACATTCAGTTTGTGGCTTAACCACTTTGACCTTTTCGGTTGTCTAAAAGACAACAAAAAAGAGTGCCGAGGCACTCTTGATTAGTTTCTAGCGGATGTCATTTCGCCGGTTCCCACTTGCAGCGGACGGGCGACACGATAGCGCCCTCTTTCTTCAACTCGGCGAATGCCTTGTCAACGACCTTGCGGTCAAGTCCCGACAGTTCGGCAACCTTTCCTGCGTTCAAGGGCACACCTGCCTTGCGCATCACTTCCAATACTTGTTCTTTAGCTTCCATTGTTGTATGATTTAGAGTTGCATGAAAAGCCAGTTCTGCGTACCGATTTTCTCGATGAGTTCAAGCTGACCCTGCGACCAGTAGAGGTCTTCCTCCTCGTCGGCGAGGTAAGCCTTCATGATGTCGTAGGTAGTGGGATCGTCATGAAGTTCAGCCATGCACTTGTAGAGCATCTCAACGCCTTTCTCCTGAATGGCGAGATCAGCCTTGATGTAGTCCACGGGAGCGGCAATCAGGTCGCGAGCCTTTGCACCGTCAAACTTCACATCGCCGCCAAGGTCAAGGATGCGGTCAACGAATTTTTCAACCCATTCCATCTCCTCGGTGAAGTGGTTAATGTACTTGTCGCCCAATTGGCCGAAACCCTGCGACTTGAAAAGTTGTCCTTGCAGTTTGTGAACTAATGCGCCCTCGGTGAGGCCGGTAACGAAAAACTGTAATGTCTCGATTGTTTTTTTCTTATCCATTTTGATATGATTATTAAAGGTTATTTTATGCACTGCAAAATTACTGCGATGCCACAATGCGGCAAAATTTCCCGCGAACCAATAATTATCCCAAACGAAACATTTGCGATTTTTTTGTAACTTTGCCGCGTCATAAAATTTGATTGATATGTATAATCTGCAAGAATACTATAACAGGTTCGGCAAGGAATACCTGAATGAATTGTGGAACGGCAAAATGGCCTGCGCCTTTTTCAATAGCACGCGCGCATTGACGACCAATGAGATGACCGAATCGCTCAACTGCTACACATTCACTCTTATAATACAGGGGGAAATGACGCTCATGAACGGTGACAATCAACTCTCGTTTTCCAAGAACGACATCTACACTTACTATCCCGGCAGTTTTATACGCATCATTGATGTGAGCCACGATTTTAAAGGCATTTGTCTGTTTGTTGACGAACAGATGACCCACAGCGCACAAGCGTTCCGCAACCTGTTGAGGGCATCAATGATTCCCCTGTCACAGTTCGGCAAATCCAAATTGCCGCTGACAAAGGCCGATGCGGGCAGGGTGCATTCGGTCATGATGCTGATAAGCGAGTACATATCGCAGCCGTTGTCGCTGAAAAATGAGATACTGGAAATGCTTTACTCGGTGTTTATTGATGATTTAATCAGTATCCAGGCGTTTGAAAAAACGCGTTTTTCAATTTCAAAACAATCTGAGGAAATCTTCATTT
>JAFZSS010000262.1 GCA_017619255.1 Muribaculaceae bacterium | reverse complement strand
ATATAATCCTGACCGGGTATGGTCATCACTTCGCTGATGACATCAGGGCGGTCACTGGTCATCGGACACAGCACGGCACCCTCGAGCAAGCGTCCCTGATGATAGCGAGCAAAGACCGAATCACTGACAAACTGCACATTTTCCTTACCAAAATAGGCGCGGTAGATGAGTTCGTGGGCAAAGAAGTTGGTGGAGATGAAATTCATGGGTTTGACGAAAGGACTATAGCCCTCAAACTGGCGTTCCAGCAACACCGCTTGCTGCGGTGCTGCAACAATCTCACTGACCGCCTGATCGTCAAAGGCTTTGTATTCACGCAACACCCTGATGCCCCTCACAAAGGTGAAGGCGGCCAGCGCCAAAGCCGCGGCAATGAGTGTCAGGCGCACCCAGCGCCAGTCACGCGTGAAATCATCGACAGCCAGCGCCACGATGATGAACGCCACCGTAGCCAGCGGGGCATAGGCACGCTCATGAATAATGCCCAAGGCGAACATCACCAACGCCAAAGCCACGAAGATATAGGTCCACACACACTGCTTAACGGAACGGCCACGCCTGAGCAACAAGGTGACAAGACCGATCAAAATCACTGCGACAGGAAGGAGGAAACGCCACATCTTCTCGTGGAAGATATACCAGCGACTCGACACCAGATCACTCAAACCAAGGCTCGACACGATACCGCTTGTGGACAGACGAGCCCATGCGCCAGGCGAAGAAATGAGGAGCAAGATGCCCAACAAATAACCCACTAAGGCCACCCCTGCCCTGCGGTCAAAGCGGTCGCGGTTGAAGAGGTAATAGGCACACAGGCCAACAAAGAAACCGAAGGATGTCGCCTCGTTAAAGCCGCCGGCGACAAAAGCGTACAACAGCAAGCCGATGGCACCGCCCCACCCCAGTGACTCACGATGGTCACGCAACAGGTAGAGAACGAGCAGCAACGAAAGGGTGATAGCCCACATGTAGTTGGCACTGCCCGACATCCACAGCATGGTCTCGCCCGGCACGGGGAAACAGGTGCCCACAACAGCCAGGAACATGGCGACAACCAACAGCGAGCGTCGGCCAGTCACCAGCAGCCCAAAGACATGCAGCAGCACGCCGAAGACCAAGGTGTTGCAGATGTTGAACGCCCACTTGCCCAGCAATCCGCCAAATAACTCCGGCACAAGATTAGCCAAGCGGCCGTTGGCATCCACATATTGGTTGCAATAGGAGCGGATGACATCCGTCAGGGAATGCATGGGGGTCCAGACACCCTCGACGAGCGTGAAGGACATGTCATCCTCCTTGAGGGTAGTGAGCATATTCATGACGAAGAAGACGGCACAAGCCAATGCCATCACCAGCCAATAAGCCACGGTGCAGCGGCGGTCACAGGAAGCACTGCCACTGCGGGTGCCGGTCGATATGGGTTGACTGTTCTTCATCAGAGGGTTTAATTAGTTTTATTGTTCAACAGGCTGCCCTGGCGTGAGGGTCACCTGGGTCTCACCATTAAAATCAATGGGGAAAGACACGCTGGCTACATTATCATCTATGGACGGGAACACCAGCACGGTCCGGTCCTCAAAACGCAGGGGATAAAAGCCGAGCTGAATATTGTCGGTCGCCAAACCGTACTTGAGGCGGTAGTTTACATCCTCCTGAGAGAGCGTGGAGGAAGCGGGTTTCAGCTTATAGGTGGCCTGCTGGGAGGTAAACGGCATCGTATCCACCTTGAGGGTCACCACCATATAGTCCTGGCCAGGAACACGCAGCACAGAAGATACAAAGTCGGGACGATCGCTCGTGATTGGCATTTCAACGGCGCCATCAAGCAGGCGTCCCTCATAATAGCGCGCAAAGACCGAGTCACTGACGAACTGCACATTATCCTTGTCATAGAACGCGCAATAAGTATTCTCACGCACGAAATAGTCTGACGACACATAACTCAAGGGCACAATGAAACGGCTTGCATCGCCATCAAAGCGGCACTCGTGCAGGACGGCCTGTCGTGGAGCAGCCACAATTTCATTGCTGACCTTGTCTTCAAAGGTTTTTAAAGCGCCCAAAGTCTTAAGCCCATGGGCAAAACCAACAATACTCAAGATAATACAACCTGTAATCACTGCCATGCGCAACCCGCTGGCCCATCGTCCCCTGGACAACAGTTTCTCCACAGCCGTCGCGACGATGATAAACGCCACGGTGGCCAAAGGAGCATAGGCACGGTCATTGATGTATCCCAGCACGAACATCACCAAGGCGAGGCAGAAGAGTATGTAGGCCCACAAACATTCCCTGATGGGACGCAGCCCCTTGCGCAGAAGCACGACAACACCTGTGAGGAAAGCCAGAACGGGCATCACGCTACTCACCATCTTCCCGACGAAAATATAGGAACGGCTTGCAAGCAGACGAGGCAGGCTCATGTTCAAAGCGATGCCACCACTCTGGACCCTGTTCCAGGCGGCAGGCGATCCCATAATCAGCAAGGCTCCAGCCAAATATGCCAGCAACACCAGTACCACGGTACGGTTAAGTTCCTTGCGGTTGAATAGATAATACAGGACCATACCGCCAAAGAAGCCAAATGAGGTGGCCTCATTGAAGTTAGCCGCCGTAAAGGCCAGCAGCACCAGCAAGATGGTCCTGATTTTGCCGGGGTGCGGCCGACTACTGAGATGCCGCAGCAAAAGAATCACCGACAGCGAAGCCGTGATGGCCCACATGTAATTGCAACTGCCGGCAACAAACAGCATCGTCTGCCCGGGTACGGGGAAACAAAGGGCAACAAAGGCAATGAACAATGCCAGCGTCAGTGCCGACCGGCGCCCTGCGCTGAGGAGGCTGACCAGATGAGCCATCAATGCAAACACCAATGTGTTGCAGATGTTGAACAACGGCTTGCCCAGATAGGCACAAAACAGGGTGGCAAAAAAGTCGGAACAACGGCCGTTTGCCGTCAGATAATGGTCATAGCGGGCATGCACAAAATCCATGAAACCGGCATCGCGCAACAAGGAAAACTCCATGTCGTCTTCCTTGAACGAGGTCCAAAGATTCAAGACATAGAACACGATGCACGCCGCGAGCATCAGCCCCCAGTAGGCAGCGTCATGCCACCGGCGGCTCCCAGGCGAACTCATGTGATTGGAGGATTGCATGTTGATGTCTCGCTAAGCGGTTTTCAGAATGACTGCGGCATCACCTGAAAACAATGAATAGCGAATAGTTGCACCTGACGCGTCAAGTCAACCATCCACTATTCACGGTAATTTGACAAATAATTGCTATACGGTCAGGATTTCCTTCTCCTTGGCGGCAAAGATCTCGTCAATCTTCTTCATGAACTTGTCATGAATCTTCTGCACCTTGTCCTCGCCATCCTTGCTGATGTCCTCGCTCATGCCTTCCTTAACGGCCTTCTTCAAGCCCTCGATGGCCTCGCGACGAGCGTTGCGGATACTCACGCGGGCTTTCTCGCTCTCAGCCTTGGAGTCCTTGACGAGCATTTTGCGGCGCTCCTCGGTCAAGGGAGGAATGTTCAGGCGGATCACCTCGCCATTGTTGACAGGCATGATGCCCACATTACTGTCGATGATAGCCTTCTCGATGGTTCCGATCATGTTGCGTTCCCAGGGCATGATAGCGATGGTGCGCTGGTCGGGAGTGCTCACATTGGCTACATTGTCGATGGGCACAGGGCTGCCATAATAGTTCACACGGATACCGTCGAGGATCTTCACATTGGCCTTGCCAGCACGGATGTGTGCCAGGGTGTCATCGAGAAAATCCACGGCTTCCTGCATCTTTTTCTCGGCTGCGTCGAGATAGAATTTCACATCATTCATAGTCTTGTTTTTTATTGTTTTGTTGTTGAATTGTTGTTTTAGTGGTCACGAAATTACACCATTTGCCACAACTCTGCAAATATTTTGCCAAAAATTCTCGTTGTCAGTCGACGGTGACACCCAAGACGAGGTCAATGGGGGCGCCTTCGAGGGTGAACGGGTTGAACGAGAGGCGGGCGACTTTTTCGTCAAGAGACGGGAAGATAAGATATTCGTGACCCTGGTAGAGCAAGGGAAGATAAGGAACAGGAAATGGCATGGGGGTACCGTCAGCCTGGAAAGCCTGGGCAAACTGATAGGCATAGGAGATGGTGTCCTGGCTCATCTGCACAGCGACATAGCCACGCGCGGGCAGCGCAAACACCTCTTGCACGGCTTCACAGTCCCTGGCCTCAAACGGCACGGGCACCGCGCCATCGAGCAGACGCCCCTCGTGGTAAGCATTATACACCGAGTCGTTGACAAACTGGATGTTATCCTTATCGTAATGGAAACATAGGGTCTCCTCGCGGATGAGGTAATTCCAGGAATCGAAGTTCAGGTACTTGATGAAACGGCTGTATCCGTCAAAATGGGGAACCTTGAGGATGACCTGGCGATCGGGAGTCTGCCGGATATCGGCTTCCACCTGGTTGAAGAACTCCTGATATTGCTTCATCGTCCTGATATTGGCCGGGTAGCATTTCACGCACAACGCCAGCCCCCCGATTATCACGAGGAGTTGCAGCCACCACACCCGCTTAATCATAGCATAGATCGCCATCACAACCAGGATGAGGCCCACCATCGATACGGCGAAGAAAGGTCGCTGCTGGTCCTTGCCGACGATAAAGGCAAACGCCATCAACACCACAAAAATCCATGGCAACGGTGTTGCGGTGAACAGTTTCCTGAAACGGCTAACAGCCAGCGAGACAATCAAAATGATGACCGCCACAGCAGGCGTTATATATTGTATCGACTTGTCCAGCAGCAGACGGCTTCGACCTGCCATCATCGGCATGAAGCCTGCATCATGCGTCACTTCGCTCGAGGCACGCTCCCATGCTCCAGGACAAGTGATCAGCAGAATGACGCCCAGCAGGTAACCCGTCATGACAATCACCACGGTGCGGTCCACCTTGTCACGGTTGAACAGATAGTACAGGCACAGGCCACCAAAGACGCCGAAGGTCGTCCCCTCGTTCATGCCTCCAACAAACAGTGCCAGTATCAGCAGCGCCACGCCCTTGAGCCAGCCAGGCTGCCGGTCGCGGTGTTTCATCAAATAGGCCACCATCAGCAACGATGCCGTGATGCACCACAAGTAGTTAAAACTGCCGTCCATCCACAGCATCGTCTCACCCGGCACGGGCATACGCGTCACCATATAGGTATAGAGCATCACCAGGGCCATTGCCGAGTTGCGGCCCGTCGTCAATCGGCTGAAGATGTGCGCCATCAAGCCGAACACCAGCGTGTTGCACACATTGAAGACGGACTTGCCCAGCACGCCGTCAAAAAGGAAAGACAGGAAATTGGAGGTACGCGGGTCAAAGCGGTAGTAGTCCACCCATGACCGCCACACATCAAGCAGCCCTGTGATGGGCTGCAGGGAACGGCTCCCTATGGACGAGTGAAACAGGTCATCCTCCTTGATGGTAGTGTACAGGTTCATCAACAGGAACACTGCACAGCCCCCGACGAGCAAAAGCCAGTAGAAGACATCGGCCAGCCGTTTGCCGCGGGCAGGAGACACATTTGATGGCCTATTTCCCTCAGATGACATCAACTCACTTTTTCTTCATTATACTCATCCACGATATAATCGGGACGGTGCTTGGACTCGTTATAAATGCGACCAATGTACTCGCCGATGATACCTATCGACAATAACTGGATGCCTCCCAGGAACAGGATGAAAACCAACAGGGAGGGATAACCTTGCACAGGGTTGCCCCAGAACAGTGCCCTGACAAAGACCACCATCATGTAAATGAAAGCCAGCATCGAAATGAAAAAGCCGGCGATGGTCGAAATGCGCAGGGGCGCTGATGAGAACGAAGTGATGCCGTCAATCGCCAGCGAGAAGAGCTGGCGGTAACTCCAGGAGGATTTACCCACCTGCCTGTTTCCACGGTCAAACTCAATCTCTTTCTTCTTGAAACCAATCCAGCTGAACATGCCCTTGGTGTAGCGCTCGCTCTCGCGCATGCGGCGCAGGGCATTGATGCAGCGGCGGTCGAGCAGACGGAAATCGCCCACATTCTTCAGCATGTCGAAGCGGGAAGATTGCTGCAGCATGCGATAGAACATCAGCGACAGGCGTTTGCGCAGCCAACTCTCCTTGCCACGCGACTTGCGCTTGGCATAGACATCGTCATAGCCCTGTTCCCACCAATGTATCATCTCGGGAATGAGTGACGGCGGATCCTGCAGGTCGGCATCGACGATGACCATGCAATCCCCCTTGGCATAATCAAAGCCCACCAGCATCGCCACCTCCTTGCCGAAGTTGCGCGACAGGGACACGATGTTGACTCTCGGGTCCTGGTGCCGCATTTCGTACAGGCGCTCCAGGGTGCCGTCGTGGCTGCCGTCGTTGACAAACAGCAATTCCCACTCATAGGCCCGGTTCTCATCCATGAGCTTCACCAGCTCGGGATAAAGCAAGGGCAGATTCATCTCCTCGTTATAGCAAGGGACAAGTATGGTTATCTTTTTCATGTTCTTCTATTGAAGGGATTGAGTTGTTGCAATATTTCTATCAACCGGTGTAACCAACCGTGAAGTCACTATACCCGGCTGTCGTTAAATTCCCGCACGATGTAGTCGGGACGGTTTTTGGTCTCGTTGTAGATGCGGCCGATGTATTCACCTATGATGCCCAACGACAGCAACAGGATGCCGCCCAAAAACAGGATGAGGATGACCAGCGTGGGATAGCCTCGCACCGGATCACCACAGATGAGCGCCTTGATGAACACATAAATCATGTAGAGGAAGGCGAGCAACGACACGATAAAGCCCACAATCGTAGAGATGCGCAACGGTGCTGTGGTGAACGATGTGATGCCGTCGATGGCAAACGAGAACAACTGGCGGTAACTCCACGAGGACTCACCGGCGACGCGGTCACCCTGCTCAAATTCCACCTCTTTCTTTTTAAAGCCAATCCAACTGTACATCCCCTTGGTGTAACGCTCGCTCTCGCGCATCTTCTTCAAGGCATTGATGCAGCAGCGGTCGAGCAGGCGGAAGTCGCCCACATTCTGCAGCACATTAAAGCGTGACGAACTCTGCAGGATTTTATAGAACCGCAGCGAGAGGCGCTTGCGCAGCCAGCTCTCCTTGCCACGCGACTTGCGCTTGGCATAGACATCGTCATAGCCCTGCTCCCACCAGTGTATCATCTCGGGAATGAGTGTAGGAGGATGCTGCAGGTCGGCATCGATGATGACCATGCAGTCACCGGTGACATAGTCGAAGCCTGCGAGCATAGCCGCCTCCTTGCCGAAGTTGCGCGACAAGTCCACATAGTTGACACGCTTGTCCTGCTGCCTCAGTTGCTTGAGGTACTGCAGCGTGCCGTCGATGCTGCCGTCGTTGACAAACATGATTTCCCACTCATAGCCAGGCTGGCCCTCCATAAGTTTCACCAGCTCGGGGTAGAGCAACGGCAGCGTTTTCTCCTCGTTAAAGCACGGGATGAGGATGGATATCTTTTTCATTGTCGGTTAATTTCTTGTCACAAGGTGTTCAACAAATCGATGACGAAAGTAGTTATTCTTTGCCAATCATGCAAATTATCAGGATAAAATCACTGGAAAGTGAGCGACGAGAGCCTGTCGGCAGCCAGGAAAGCGGCAGCCTGGGCAATCTGCTCGGGGGTAACGGCCTGGATGCACGCGATGGTCTCATCCATTGTCGCCACCTTGCCTCGATACAGCAGGCCGCGGCCCGCGTTCATCGCCAAGAACTCAGTGCTGTCGGCAGCCACGACAAGCTGTCCGCAATACTGCTTCTTATAGTTTTCGAGACGGCGCGCTGGCAGCAATTCGGTTGCCAGTTGGCTGGTGATGCGCTTAATCACCCGCAGGCTGGAGCGCACATCGGCGGGGTCACAGCCAAGGTAGATTTCCATCCAGCCGCAGTCGCTCAAGGATGTCAGCGTGGACTCGACGGTATAGACATAACCGCGCCGCTCCCGCAACTCCACATTGAGCAACGAGTTCATGCCGGGACCCGCCAGGATGTTGTTCAGCAGCATCAGGGCATGGCGCAAGGGATGGCTCCTGTCGGGCACGCGCGCCCCCACCACCGTGTGGGCCTGATGGGTACCTATTGTGATGACTTGGTTGAACGGCTCGACATCACAGGGAGCCGTGCGGTGGCGCAGCGGCAGGCTGTGGCTCATCGCACCGAAACACTTCTCGGCAAGGCGGAACACCTTCTCAGGGCGCTCGGGGCCAACCGAGAAAAAGGCCATGTTGCCGGGCACATACAGGGTCTTGAGGTAGTTCATGCAATCCTCACTGGTGAGACGCTCCAGGTCTTCTTTCTTGCCCAGGATGTTGTGGCCTAACTCACTGCCGGCAAACAGCAGGTCCTCGAAGTCGTCATAGACGGCATCGCTGGGCGTGTCGCGGTAACTGGCAGCCTCCTCGAGCACCACATCACGCTCGCGGTCGAGTTCTTCCTGGGGGAAGACCGACCACTGCACCAGGTCGGCCAGCAGGTCGACGGCACGCGGCAGGTACTGCTGAGGGAACACCGAGTAGAGCATAGTGCCCTCCTTAGTAGTATAGGCGTTGAGCTCGCCACCCACACGCTCCATGCGGTTGAGGATATGCCATGCGCGGCGATGCTTGGTGCCCTTGAAGATGGTATGCTCCACAAAGTGGGCCAAGCCATGATGCCCGTCTTTCTCGTCACGACTGCCCGCATTGATGGCGAGTCCGCACCATGCCACTTGGGAAGTGGTGGTGATGTGGACGAGGCGCAAGCCGTTGGATAGAGTATGGTAATTGATCATTTCCATAGTGACTGCATCTCATTAGAGCCTTGAATTGATGTGGAGAACATGCTGCACGAGCAGCATCTCGTGGATGTCGCTGCGGCGCACATCCATGTCGTCATAGTTGGGATTCTCGCTGCGCAGCACCACCATGTTGGGGTCGGTGTGACGACGCAAGTATTTCACCACCCTGAAGTCGTCGAGCTGCACGACATAGATCTGCCCCCAATAAATCTGATTGGGATTGCTCACCTCGCGCACAGCGACAAAGTCACCATCCATGATTACGGGTGCCATCGAGTCCCCGCTGACCCTCACGATGCGGCAGTTCGGGCTCATGTTGGGCAGGTTCACCCACCCCACGATATTCTCGTTGACGAACAACTCATTGCGACCCGAGGCCACTCCTGCGGTAGCATCGACATCATAGACCGGTGTGCCTGCGGGACGGCCGCCCGCAGCAGCCAGAGCGCCACCGTCGCCAGCGTCAAGGCGCACCGGTGTCTTGCCAAACGGCAGGTCGGTACCATCGAGCAGCCACTCCTTGGAGACACCCAAGTTCACCACCAGGCGATTGAGGAAAGAGTCGCTCAACGGCATGTGGGCATTAAGATATTTCGACAGATTGGAGGTGTCCACTCCGATGCGCTCGGCAAATTGCACCTGCCTGACACCCATCTCCTTCATCAGGTATTTGATTCTTGCGATTATCTCGGCATTCTTTTCCGAATCCATACTAAAAAATTGGTTCTATGGTTGATAATTGTGTTCTCTCGCGGCAAAATTACCACAAAAAATTGTAATATGCAACTTTTCCACCCCTATTCCACCCGTCACTGGCGAGCAGCATCAATCAAACCCTCAGAACACCCTCGGTAAGAAAAACGAGGTTTTTCTTGCTGTTACGCGAGGCTTGCACTATCTTTGTAGTATGGAATCGGAAATTGGCATTCGGGTGATGAAATCGTGGTGGCTCATGCTAGCGCTGGTGCTGGCGGAGCTGCTATTGCCGTCATGCGGGAAACAGGCGAAAAATTTTCCGCCTGACAATGCGGGCGTGCGCCTTGACTCGACCAATCTGCCCATCGTGTGGATTGAGGTGGGCGGCGATTCCATCATGCGGTCTGAACGCATCCAGGCGCACATGAAAATCATCCACAACGGCGAGGACAGGCTCAACTATGCCGACACGGTGGCCCACCCGGGTCAACACATCGACTATGACGGTCTTATCTCCCTGCGCCACCGCGGCAATTCCACCTACAACGAGAGCCCCAAGAAGCCATACTCGTTCCGCACGCTGCAAGAGCCGCTGAAGCATGGCGGCAAAAAGGTCGCCATCTCACTCCTGGACATGAATAGGGACAATAACTGGGCGTTGCTGGCCCCCTATGCCGACAAGAGCATGATGCGCGACCTGCTCTGCTATGAAATCGCACGACCGTGGATGGAGTTTGTGCCGGAGGGCCGTTACTGCGAACTCATCCTTGACGGCACCTATTATGGCGTCTATATCCTCTGCGAGGTCGTTTCCAAAGGCAGATACCGCCTCGACCTCCAAAAGCCCAAGGATTCCGGTGACGCGCTCACGGGCGACTACCTGATGGAGGTCGATTGCAACGATGATGTGACCTATATGTCCAAATTCCATCCCATTGCCAATGACGGCACCCCCTTGAAAGACTACTGCATACAGTTCCAGTACAAGTCGCCCGACTATGACAAGCTGAGCAAGCAGCAGCGCCGATATATCCAAAACCGCATCGACCAGATGGAGGCGGCGCTGGCGTCGGCCGACTTCCGCAACCCCGCGACGGGCTACCGCCAGTATATCGATGTGCAGTCGTTCATTGACTACCAGCTGGTGATGGAGGCCTGCCACAACATCGATGCCTACCGCTTGAGCGGCAAGTTCTACAAGCGGCGCGACAGCGAGGACCCGCGCTTCAAGATGGTGGTGTGGGATGCCAATCAGGCCTTCGGCAACTGCAACATTCGCGAGGGCTGGCGCAACGATACCTGGGTGTACCTGAGCAACGATGTCATGTATCAGGAAGGCGAGAAATACCTGATGCCATTCTGGTGGCAGCGCCTCAATGAGGATCCCGACTACACCTCGGTGCTCAAGGCGCGCTGGGCGGAGTACCGCAATAGCAACCTGCGCGAAGACCGCATCATGGCGACCATCGACTCGCTGGCCACAGTGCTCACCTCGTGCGGCGCCGAGCAACGCAACAGCCAGGCATGGCCCCGCTGGGGCGTGTGGGTGTGGCCCAACAAGTATGTCGCCACCGACTTTGCCGACGAAGTGGCGCACCGGAAACAATGGCTACTCGAGCGCCTCGCATGGATGGACGAGCAATTGGGTCTTGAGACACCAGAAGACAGGTTTTCCCAACTGAAAACTGAAAACTAAAAACTAAAAACTGAAAAAAATGACAGGACTGACACATACCAGCCAACTGACGGTCACCGAGGCCGTCACCGCCATCGCGATGGGTTCGGGTGACATGCCCGTGCTCGCCACGCCGGCGATGATGGCGCTCATGGAGAATGCCGCCATGCTCGCCGTTGCCGACCACCTGCCCGAGGGCTGCACCACCGTGGGCGGCCACATCACTTCGTCACACCTCAGACCCTCCAAGGTGGGCGACACCGTCACGGCGACCGCCACGGTAATTCTCGCCGAGGGCAAGAAAATAGAGTTCAAGGTGGAGGCCCGTTGCGGCGACACGCTGCTGGGCGAAGGCACCCACTTGCGCTTTATTGTTGATAAAGAAAAATTCATGTCAAGATTATGAAAAAGATACTCACCATCGCAGTGCTTGCCGCTGCACTGCTGACCTCTGCGGCAAGCGCCCAGGAACAAGCGGCACTCAAGAAAGTCTATAACGAGGAAATCAATCCGCTCGAGCAGATTGACCAGGCACTCGCCCAGGCGCGAGCCGAGGGCAAATTCGTCATCTGTCAGGTGGGCGGCAACTGGTGCCCGTGGTGCCTGCGCTTTGCCGACTTCATCACCAACGACAGCGCCATCAGCAGCGTCATCGAGCAGAATTTCGTCTATATCCACGTGAATTACCATCCGCGCAAGGCGACCGAGTGGTCGTCAGCGATGATGCAGCGACTGGGCAACCCCGAGCGCTTCGGCTTCCCCGTGTTTGTCGTGCTTGACGAACAGGGCAACGTGCTGCACATCCAGGACTCGAGTTTCCTCGAGGAGGGCAAGGGCTACAACCAGGAAAAAGTGCTGCGCTTCTTCCAGAACTGGACCCCCAAGGCTATAAGCGAAGCAAACAAAAACACCCCATTAATCCAATCAACAATTATGGACAATGATATTTTAAAGGCATTGCGTGAGCGCCGCAGCATTCGCCAGTACAAGAGTGAACAAATCAGCGATGAGGAATTGCAGGCAGTGCTCGAGGCAGGAACATACGCCCCGACCGCCATGGGCCGACAAGATCCATGGATCGTCGCCGTACAGGACCCCGATATCATCGCGCAACTGGTAAGGATGAATGCCGATGTGCTGGGCATGGACGGCAACCCTTACTATGATGCACCGACCATCGTGCTTGTGTTCGGCTCCCGTCCCGGCAAATGGGGCAACGCCGTTTATGACGGCTCGTTGGTATTGGGCAACATGATGAACGCCGCCCACGCCTTCGGCCTCGGCTCGTGCTGGATTCTCCGCGAGCGGGAGATGTTCGACAACGAGGAGGGCCAGGCTCTAATGCGGAAGTTCGGTCTCCCCGAGGGTCTGATGGGCATCGGCGCCATCGCCCTGGGCTATCCCGCAGCCGCACCCCAACAGCCCAAAGCACGCAAGGAGGGCTACAGCAGAATCGTGAAATAGGCCATGGCAAGCAACCCTGATTTAGTGCAATATATCGCTGACCAGTGCGCAGGCGCGGGCGAAATTGCGACGAAAAAAATGTTCGGGGACTACGGCATCTATTGCGACGGCAAGATCTTCGGACTCATCTGTGACGACTGCTTCTACCTCAAACCCACCGAGGCCGGACGCGCGCTGTTGCGCACCGTGGAACTGCGGCCTCCCTACGAGGGCGCGAAGGACTATTTCCTGATTGCCGATGTTGACGACCGCGACTACCTCGCCGCCCTCGTCAGCGAGACCTGCAAGGCCTTACCCGAACCCAAACCCAAGAAAAAGAAGAAATCATGATTAACGAGATTATCGAATTTAACAAGGCGTTCGTTGCCCGCAAGGACTACGAGCAGTATGTCACCGACAAATACCCTGCCAAAAAGTTGGCCGTGCTTTCTTGCATGGACACCCGCCTGACCGAACTGCTGCCCGCCGCCCTTGGCCTGAAGAACGGTGACGCCAAAATCATCAAGAATGCCGGCGGACTGGTCATCTCGCCCTTTGACTCGGCGATGCGCAGCCTCGTCGTGGCGGTCTATGAACTGGGTGTGGAGGAAATCATGGTGGTGGCGCACTCCAACTGCGGTGCATGCCACATGAGCTACAACCACTTCCGTGAGGAGATGAACCATCGTGGCGTTACCGACGAGACACTCGACACCATCCGCCGCTGCGGCATCGACCTGGACCATTGGCTGGAAGGCTTTAAGGACACTCCCGAGTCGGTGCGCAAGACCGTCGAGACCATCAAGACGCATCCGCTGATGCCCCGCGACATCACCGTGCGCGGCTTCATCATCGACTCGGTAACCGGCGCTCTCGAAGAAATTGAATAGAAATCTTCTTTTTAGCGTATGTTTTATGTACTCATAGCACTGGCCATCGGCCTGTTGATGCCCTTCCAGACGGCGGCCAACTCCCGCCTGCGCGGGGTCGTGGGTCCCGCCTATGTCTCGACGCTGGTGTCCTTCTCAGTGTCCACTTTGGCGTTGCTGCTGGTGTCGCTGCTGGCGAGGATTCCCATCCTGCCGACCGAGGCGATGCTGGCCGAGGCGCCCTGGTGGAGTTGGTTTGTGGGCATCGTCGCCGTGGTGACCATTACTATCGCCATTCATCTGTTTAAGGAAATCGGGCAATTGCAGGCACTCATCATTCCGATGTTCAGCCAACTGATTTTCAGCCTGTTGATTGACCATTTCGGGTGGTTCGGT